>JAGVJS010000354.1 GCA_020051025.1 Sphingobium sp.
GACATTGGGGCGGTTGGCGCCGGGCAGATAGGCCGCCAGCGCCTGTCGCGAATTAGGATCCGCCGGAACCGCCGCGATCCCGACCGGCTGGCCGGCCAGCGCACTGAAGGACGGATCAATCTCGCCGCCGCCCGCGCCCGTCACATTGCCGATCGTGTCAAAAGGCAGACTGGGATCCGGGCGGATCGATCGCCGATCCTGGCGCAATGCGCTCTGACGCAACAGCGTGGCGGACAGGGTCAGGCGCTTTTTCCCGCGTAATCGGGTCATGGCGAAACGCCCATCGGCCGTGCCACCCCCACCGTCCGTGCTGGTCTGGCCATTCACCATCGCCTCGAAGCCTTCAAACCTGGCCTTGGTGGTGAAGTTCAGGACCGGCTGGTTGGGCGGGTAACCCAATCCGGGCGCCGCTTCCTGTGGCAGCAGATCGAAGGACTGGATCGCGTCGAACGGCAGACTCTGCACCTCCTCGTCATCCAGCGGCCGCCGCCCGTTGACGGCGTAAACGGGATTTGCGCCATCCGCCCCCTTCAGCTGCGCGCCCAGCCGCTGCATCATATCCTTGATGCTGGTGATGCCCATGGCCCGCAGTTCTTCCGCGTCGAAATGGCGCAGCGGCTGCGCCTCGCCCACCTGACGCCGACCATTGACAACGATCGGATCGGCCGGTGCCGGCTTCGCGCCCTGGGCCAGCGCCTCTCCGCCTGAAAGCATCAGGACAGTGCAGCCGATCAGCCTGCCATTAAAGGTGCGCTCGATCATTCCGCCGCAAACAACCGCCTGACTTCATTGGAAGACCTCCATTCAACGAATGCAGGACGCAGACAATGGAAAAATGCGAACGACTGTCGGATAATGATGCCGGTCATGTCTGCGCCGTCCGGTTCCTTTGCCGGCCGTGACGCAATCACCGGACATCACGCCGCCAGCCCGATCTGATCCGCACTGGCCCAATTGCCATGCAGGCCAAAACGCAGCCGGATCGGCACGCGAATCTCCGCGATCGGGCCTCTGGCAATGTCCAGCGCGTCGAACAGCAACAGGTCGCTGCGATGCTCCTCCAGCCGGTTGCAGACCTGCACGATCCAGCCGTCGCCTTCGGGCGCATCCGTGCTGCGCGGGATAAAGCACGGTTCCTGCAACGACGATAGCGGCCCGCACCACCATGTCTGTTCTTCACCGGTCAGATGGTCGATCAGGCCCAGCGTGTTCATCAACATGCCGGACGGACTGCCCCCCTTCAATTCCACCGGCTTGGTCGGGTCGATCACCAGCAACCAGCCATAGCGATAGGGCAGGCCCGTCTGCCGATCATCGATCCGCGGAAACTCCCCCATCATGTTGGTCAGGCGCTGCACGCTGGTAAAATCCTCGCCGTTGGATGCCATATCGACCGTCCAGCGCGTCAGGAAGCTGGCCGCTTCCATGGGATTGAACGGCGCGCCGTGAATATCGGGGAAGAAGGGAAACATATTATTCTTCGCTTCCGGCGTGTCGAAATGGATCTTCGTCCCTTCCTGGAAGGCGTTCATGACATGGCTGGCGAAGCAATTGTCGCGCCTGAACCAGCGGATATCCGCCGCGGTCGCATCGGCCCGGCGCGGCAACACGCCCAGATAGACGGGCAATGTCGTATCGAAGCCGAAATGCGGCAGCCCCTGTTCCAGCCGCTCCCTGCTGGACGTGCTGGGCACGACATGGAACAGCGCATAATCGGGCGTGATCGCAAAGTCGTGCATCATGGCGTAATAGGGCAGCTCGAACCACAGCTCCTGCTTCAGTTCGCCAGCAGGCGACACGACATAATAGGTCATGTCGCGCGTCAACACCCCCTTGGCCGCATAGCCGAAGGCGATCATGTCGCCGGTCGCCGGGTCGATCTTGGGATGGGCGGTGAAAGTCTGGCCTGTCATCCTCCCTTCAAACCGGGTGTAACCGTCCGTCTCCAGCGTCGCTGGGTCCATCACCAGCGCCGGGCTATCCTCTTTCAGCGCATAGAGCCGTCCGCCATGGATGAACGCCGTGGTGTTCGCCGTGCCGCGTATCTTGCCCTTCACTGACTCATCATCGGTCAGTGGATTGCGATAGGCCCCGAAAAGCGCCCGCCCCGCCTCATGCTCCAATTTCCACTTATCGGTCTTCGCCCAGCGCTGCCGCAGGTCGACCCGGCCATCCTTGAACCGGAACATGGAAATCATACCGTCGCCGTTGAAGGCTATGTCGTCGCCCAGCAGCGGCGGAAATTGCGGGTCCGGCTGCACCCGGTAGAAGGCGCCGTCCAGTTCCGGCGGCACCGCCCCCTTCATATCCAGATCGGCAATGTCCGCCTCGATCCGCGAAGGCGTGTTGAAACCCGTGAAGGACGGT
Organism: Sphingobium sp.; assembly: GCA_020051025.1. Lineage (GTDB taxonomy): Bacteria > Pseudomonadota > Alphaproteobacteria > Sphingomonadales > Sphingomonadaceae > Sphingobium. Next base: position 2,368 of record JAGVJS010000354.1, read on the forward strand.
GTGTCCGGAAAATGCGCCACGGATGATCCTCTCCCTGCTTTGGTTGAGGATATTGTATGTAACACTCACATTTTTTCAAGCCACAGGATTGACGATCCAATCTTTACTCCGCACACTGTTATTATGAATACCATGAAAGACCTTGAACCGCTCGACCTCTTCCCCGATCCCGGCCTCAGCGGCATCGACGGCCTGGTCGGTTTCCACATCCGGCTGGCCAGCGCGGCAGTCTACCAGCATTTTACCGAGACGTTCAGTGACCTCGGCCTCACCCAGAAGCAGGTCGCGGTCCTCTGGTTGATCGAGGATCAGCCCGGCATCGCCCAGGCCGATATTGGCCGGCGGCTCAAGATGGACCGGGCAAGCGTCATGGCCATCGTCAATCGCATGCAGGACCGGGGTTTCCTGACCCGTGGCGCCTCCGCGCAGGACCGTCGGCGCCAGACTTTGAGCCTGACCGACAGCGGCCGCGACTCGCTGGCCGACGCCCGCATTTGTATCGCGGAGCATGAAAACTGGCTGAAGGCGCGGTTCAGCCCGGCCGAAACCGCTATGCTCGTGGAGTTGCTGCGCCGCGTCTACGTCTGACCGCACCCGCTAACGTAGCGGGCGATTTCCGGGCCTTCCTTCTCCTCTCCGGCGCAAGCTGTTACTGGCACTACCACCAATAGAGACAACAGCATTATTTGCCCTCTCGCAATAGAGGCAAATATTGCCACAATGTTCACCGTCGGGGCGATCAAGCCCTTGCAACGGGCAAAATTGTATGTCTTACTAACAATCAACACACAGCATGTCACAAGGCGGGTCACGTCCGGTCAGGGCGGATCTTGTAAAGCCGGATTAGGAGAGGGGATTACCCATGCAACACGATCTTCGTGCAATGATGTCGCGCGCCCTGTTGGCGTCGGCCTCCATCCTCGCAATCACCACGCCAGCCTCGGCCCAATCGCAGGCCCAGTCGCCCGCCGCGGCCCCGCAGGAAGCCGCGTCGCAATCATCCGTTGCCGACATCGTCGTCACCGCCCAGTTCCGCGCCCAGCGTTTGCAGGACACGCCGATCTCCATCACCGCCGTCGGCGCCGCCGAACTGGAGGCCAAGAGCCAGACCAACCTCGCGCAGATGGCCGATGCCGCGCCCAACGTGTCGCTGAAACCGCAAGGCGCCTCCTTCGGCCCGTCCATCACCGCGTCGATCCGCGGCGTCGGCCAGAACGACTTCAACCCCGCCTATGAACCGGGCGTCGGCATCTATATCGACGATGTCTATTATCCGCAGCTGACCGGCGCGGTGTTCGAACTGCTCGACCTCGACCGCGTCGAAATCCTGCGCGGCCCGCAGGGTACGCTCGCCGGACGCAATGCCGAAGGCGGCGCAATCAAGCTCTATTCCAAGCGCCCCAGCGGCGACGGTGGCGGCTTTGTCGAGGTCAATTACGGCATCCGCAACCGCATCGGCATCCGCGCCGCCGCCGATTTCGGCCTTACCGATACGCTGGCCGTCCGCATTTCCGGCGTCGCCAAGCAGCAGGACGGCTTTGTCGACCGCATCGACTATGGCTGCGCCAATCCGGGCAGCGGCATCCCGGCAACCCAGCCGGCCGGCGACTGCACCATCAGCAAGCTGGGCGGCGTGGGCTATCAGGCGATCCGCGCCATCGCCTTCTGGGAACCCAGCGACAAGCTGGATGTGACGGTGATCGGCGATTACACGCGCGACGAACATACGATCGCCGGCGAAGTGCTGATCGCGACCAACCCGGTCAATTCGCCCAACACCAACCCGGCGCCGGGCGTCGTCTATGACGATCGCTTCATCTGTGGCCGTTACTGCAACTATATCGGCACCGGCCAGCCGGCGGGCACATGGACGCCCCCCATCCCGGTCGATCCCTATGGCGCAGCCGGCACGCCGCTTGCCGCGACCCAGGGCACGGACCGCAGCCTCTACAAGGGCTGGGGCGTGTCGGGCCAGATCAACTATGCCTTGTCCGACGCCTTCAAGCTGACGTCGATCACCGGATACCGCACCTTCAACACCCGGTTCGATTCCGACGACGATATCTCGCCTGCCAATATCGGATTCGGCCGCAACTATCTGGAAAATTGGAGCTTCAGTCAGGAAGTCCGGTTGAACGCGGAACTGGGCGACAATCTCAACGCCACGGTCGGCGGCTATTATTTCAAGCAGGATTCAACCTACGACTCGCTTCAGGACATTCGCTACGTTCCGGTCTATCCGCTGCAATTCCGCCAGCCTGATCCGACCAAGGCCGAAGCGAAGGCCGCCTTTGCCCATCTGTCCTGGAAGCCGATCGACCGCCTGACGCTGAGCGGCGGCCTGCGCTACACGACGGAAACCAAGGACCAGACCTATTATCGTCTGAACTTCGACGGCACGGTCAATCGCTTCCTCGATCCGGTCGGCGCGGCCTATGGCATCGGCTATTCCGGCGCCGACACGCTCGACTATAATGGCAATGGCAACACCACAGAGACGGTCACGGCGCTGTCGGGCCTGACCGCCCACTACAGCGCCAAGCGTTGGGATTACCGCGTCGCGGCCGACTATCGCCTGACCGACAGCCTGATGGTCTATGGATCGGTATCGACCGGCTTCAAGGGCGGCGGCTCCAACCCGCGCCCCTTCACGACGGAACAAGTCATCGCCTTCCGCCCGGAAAAGCTGACCGCCTATGAAATCGGCTTCAAGAGCGACTTCTTCAATCGCCGCGTCCGCCTGAACGCCGCCGCCTTCATCAACGACTATACCGATATCCAGATTCCAGTGCTGACCTGCCCGACCGCCCCCTGCGCCGCCCGCCTCAATGCCGGCGATGCACGGGTCAAGGGGTTTGAGGCGGAACTGTCCGCTTACCCGATCGACGGCCTCGCGATCGACGCGTCGATCAGCTATCTCGATTTCAAATATATCGCCAGCAGCCTCGATCCGGCGGCGGCCTATCCGACCAATCCGGGCGGCGTATCGGCCGACGATCCGCCAGTCTCGCCGCCCTGGAAGTTCAGCGTCGGCGCCCAGTATAAGATCGACCTGGACAAGGCCGGCAGCCTGACCCCGCGCTTCGACGTCACCTATGAAGACAAGAAGTTCGGCGGTTCGGCCGTCATCAACGGCACCCGCATCCTCAATTTCGTACCGGCCTATACGCTCGCCAATGCGCGACTGACCTGGCAGAATGCGGACGAGGATCTCGACGTCTCGTTCGAAGTCACCAATCTCTTCGACAAATATTATTATCTCTCCGTCTTCGACCTGCGCGGCGCAGGCGCAGGCGTGCGCAAGGCACGCCCCGGCAATCCGCGCGAATGGGCGATCACGGTGAAGAAGAAATTCTAAGGCCTCCCCCTTGGCGGGTTGGGCAGCGCACGGCCCGACCCGTCTTTTTATCAGGAGACGCATCCGGCATGACCGACGTCACACTTTATCATTGGGAACCCAACGCCAATTCGGGCAAGCCGATGCTGGCGCTGTTCGAAAAGGGCGTTGCGTTCGACAGCCATTATCTCGACCTCTTGAATTTCGACCAGCACCGACCCGATTATCTGGCGGTCAATCCGCTCGGCACCATTCCCGCCATGACCCATGGCAAGCTGGTGCTGACCGAATCCACCGCGATCATGGAATATGTGGACGAAGCGTTTGACGGCCCGCGCCTGATGCCCGCCGACCCGGTCGATCAATGGCGCACCCGCTGGTGGATGAAATTCCTCGACCAGTGGCTGGCCCCCAGCTTTTCGATGATCGGCTGGAGCGTGTTCGTCGGCCCCTCGGTCCGTCAGAAAGACCCGGCCGAACTGGAGGCCGCAATCGACCGCATCCCCATGCCCGAACGGCGCGTTGCATGGCGCAAGGCGATCAACGGCGCTTTCTCGCCAGAGGAGATGACGGAATCGCAGCGCCGCGTGGCCCTCGGCATCGGTTATCTGGAACAGGCGCTGGGTGAGCGGGAGTGGCTGGCATCGGACAGCTACGGCCTCGCCGACATCAACGGCTTCAACCTCGCCTACGCCATGCCCTTGTCGCAACCGCAACTCTGCAACGATGACCTCACCCCCAACATCATGCGCTGGCTGCGCGCCATCTATGCGCGCCCCGCGACCCGCGCCTGCTGGGCGCTGGGCCGCACCGACCTCGCCCGTCGCATCTCCCTGCTCGAAAGCGAACCCGCATGACCGGCATCCTCTATCATGGCCAGCCCAATGGCCCGTCCTTCACCGTTCTCGCCGCCGCCTTCGAAAAGGGCGTCGACCTCGACCTGCGCGCGATCGACCTGCCCGCAGGTGAACGCCATAGCGCCGCCCTTCCCCACCCCATCGAAGTCGATCAGTCGATCGAGGGCGAAGGCCCGGTGCTGATCGTCGATGGCGTTGCCATGACCGACAGCGTCTTCCTCGCCTGCTATCTGGATGAGGTCGGCACTGGCCCCGCGATCCGCCCGACCGAGCCCTATGCCCGCTGGCAGATGATGGCCTGGTGCCGCTATGTGATCGAACGGGTCGCGCCC
>JAGVJS010000417.1 GCA_020051025.1 Sphingobium sp.
ATTGCAGGTCGCGCCCGGCAATCAGGCCGGGGCGGTCGTCCCAGCGGGCGAGCGGGGCGGCGGGGCGCCCATGATATTCGTCACGATTGCCGATCAGGATGAGGCGCCAGCGCGGGTGCGCGGCAAGGGCCATGGCCATGATGCACATGGCCCTGTTCTATCGCGTAGCAGGTCGACCAAGTCCATGGCTTGAAAAAGCGTTCGATTGCGACCATATGGGTTGGGCCGGGTTCGCCCGGCTATGGTGATAAAATGTGTCGTGTAATAGACGCAGCGGACCCGGGGGCAGTACCCGGCGGTTCCACCACATGTCCCGTGAAGGCTCAGCCGGAACGGGGTGTCTGACGGGGCCGAACTAGGATCGACGTGTGTTCAAAGACGATGTTTTTACCCGGCCCGTGTAAGCCGTTAAACTGTGCAAAACTCATAAGTGCCAACGATAACGAAGCACTCGCCATTGCAGCGTAACTGAGGGCCTCACGGCCTGACGTTACTCTAAAATAGCGCGGTTGAACCCACCGGGCAACAGAAGGGAATTCAGCGGTCTCCAGGGCGCCGGGCAACAGAAGTCCCTGGACCTTTCCCAAAATCGTCATGCGTTCAGGTCGTCCACCCGGCGATGGTGTCGTGCGCCTGCGTTTCTCGTGATTCGAATCACGGGAATTTGCCCTGTTTTTTCGGTTACGCTTTTATGACATTATGAAGTAAATTTCATATCCCGTTGATTTATAACGAAAGAAACTTGTTTTTGGCGCCGTCATGCCATCTTGTCCTGATGTCATCTAAATGAAATACTTCTGGCTATGTTAGAAAGTTTTTTCGAGGAGATCGGGATATGAAAAAGGCCGCTATGATGATGGGTCTGGTGCTGGCAGCGATGATGCCGGGCATGGCTCAGGCGGCGCCCGAGGAGATGGTCGTGGTTGGCGCGCCGGACGGCACGCTGGCGGCGAACGCGATCCAGGCCGGTCGTTTCGCGGACGCGCAGCGCAAGCTGGCTGCGATGCCGGTCTATGGCGAGAATGATCCCGCCCGCCTCATCAATCTGGGCAATGCTTATGCCGGCCTCGGCAAGATGGTGCAGGCGCGCGAAGCCTATCGCTCGGCCCGGTTCGCGCCGGAAGTGACGCTGGTGCTGGCCAACGGGACTGAGGAATCGTCCCGGTCGGTGGCGGTGCGGGCACTTGGTCGCCTCAACCCCAGCTATGCGATGCGCTGATTCCAGCACGGAGCAGGAAGCGGGGCATCGACCGGCACGGGCGGCGGCCTTCGCTTTCCTGCGATGAAGAACGGATAAAGCAAAACGGCCGGGTATTCCCCGGCCGTTCGCTTGTTTCATGCCATGATATTCCGGGCCATGTTCAGACGGTCCGGATCGGCAAAGGATCAGAAGGCGACCGTCATCGACGCGGCGATCGTCGTGCCGATCTTGTACCGGTTGTAATAGACCCGGTTGTCGCCAGCCTGCTGGAATTCCTGGAACTTGCGACCCAATATGTTACGCGCCTCCAGCTTGAATTCGCTGTTGATCCCACCCGGCAGTTTCACGCCCTGACGCGCGACGAAGTCCAGCTGGATGCCCGGCCGTTCCTTGATGTCGGGCTGAAGGTTGGGACCGCGGCTGGTGACGCGATCGCTGGCATAGGTCAGCAGCAGCGTCTGTTGCGACAGCTTCTCCGTGTCTTCCAGACCCAGTTGCAGGTTGACCAGATGGTCCGATTGACCGGTCAGCGGCACGCCGTTGAGGAAATAGTCCGACGCGGCAGGCAGGTCGCCGGTGGTGTAGGTGTAAGGGATGGTGGTGTCCCCTTCCTTCACCTTCAGCTTCGACTGGGTGTAGGTATAATTGCCGATCAGCGCGATGCGACGATTGGCGAAGAAGTCGCCATTCGACAGACCGTCGAGCGGCACATATTTCTGCGCTTCCAGTTCGAAACCATAGAGCGACGCTTCCGGTGCGTTGGCGAAGCTGGTCGTCACCGCATAGGTGTCGTTGATCGTGGTGAAGGTTTCGATCGGATTATCGATCCGCTTATAGAAGGCCGCTGCGATCAGTCGTTCGTCACGTCCCATATACCATTCTGCACGGATATCCGCATTCCATAGCTGGCTGTCCTTCAGGAAAGGGTTGCCGCGGAAGAAACGGTTCGATTCCGTGTCGAGATAGGGCTGGGCGATCAATTCGCGGAACTGCGGGCGGGCGATGGTCTTCGACCCGCTGGCGCGGAATTGCAGGCCCTTGGCGGCTTCGAACGTCAGGGTGACGGCGGGCAGCCAATAGTCCTTCTTGATCTGGTTGAACGGAGTCAGGCCGGTATTGTAGACATCGACACCGGTGACGGACTGCTGGCCCTTCTCATAGCGGACGCCGGCATTGACGGTGACACCCGGAATGACTTCCGCCTGGACCTGGCCATAGCCGGCATGAACGCGCATGGCAGCGGCATAGACCGGATAATTGCCCGAAAATTCCAGCAGGCTGATGTCGTACAGTTGGATGATCGCATCCGACGTCAGATAGTCGGGGCGCAACTGCTGCACCGCGAGCGGCAGGTTGGTGGCGTCATAGTGCAGTTCGTAGCGCGACGAGGTGCGCTTCGTGTCGGTAAATGCATAGCCTGCCGTCAGCGTGAGCGCCGGCGAGAATTTATAGCTGAGGTCGGCGCCGGCTGACCAGAGATCCTCGTTCAGATCGCTGAACGTGACCGAAGCGTCGCCGCGCTGGCGGTTGAGCGCATTGATGAAGCGATCGCCGACCAGATCTTCCGTTAGCGGCCGGTTGGTGCGCACATAGACGAATTCGCGCTCATAGGGCGCTTCGCGTTGCGAATTGGCGTAGCCGCCGCGCACGTCCAGGCTGAGATTGTCGCCCAGCTTGAATTCGCCGACCAACTGCGTGTCGATCAACTGACGCTCATACCAGGCGGTATTCTGCGTCATATAGTCGGCGCCCTGGATCTGGCCGTCATTCTGGCCGATCGAAAGCGCGCTACGCTTCAATGTGTCGCGGATGTAAAGGTTGGTCCAGCGCAGCTTCTGCTGCCCCAGTTCCAGCCCGACGCCCAGCAGGGCATTGACCGTGACTTCATTGTCGGTGCTGATCTGCTGCGTATTCTTGCCAGCGCCCCGCGTAGGGTCGAGCGAGGCCTGTTGCAGCGTGTCGCGGGTGCGCCACTTGTTGCTGTAGGAACCCGTGGCGATGATGCCCAGGCGACCGTCGCTTCCCACATCGACCGCCGTACCGGCGTTGATCGACCCGGAGAAGTTGAACGGCAGGCTATTGGTTCGCTGAAGCAGGGTAGTGTCGGCGTTCAGGAACTGCATCGCAATATTGCGCAGGTCCGCGCGGGGCATGTTCGGAAAGGGCGTACCGCTCTTGATCGCTTCTTGCAGCAGCGGCGGAACGTCGCGCGAACTGTCGTCGAAGCCGGTCCAGTCGGACTTGGCGCCATAATGGGTGTAGCCCATCTGGCCTGAGGTCTCGGTGTTGCCCGAGCTGCCGAATCCGAATTCCAGATAGGATTCGGTCGGGATCGCCTTCGTCGTCAGGTTGATGACACCGCCGCCAAATTCACCGGGGAAGTTCGCGGAGAAGCTCTTTTGCACCAGGGTCGATGCGATCACGCTGGTCGGGAAGATGTCCAGCGGCACGACGCGCTTGAGCGGTTCAGGGCTGGGCAGGGGAGAGCCGTTCAGGAGGGCGAGCGAATAACGGTCGCCAAGGCCGCGGACATAGACATAGCCGCCCGACACGACCGAAAGGCCGGTCACGCGCTGGAGCGATCCGGCAATGTCGCCTTCGCCCGTGCGCTTGATATCAGCGGCGGACAGCACGTTGACCACTTGCGGGGCGGCCTGCGAAATGTTGGCCGTGCGGCGGCCGGTGACGACGATGTCGGCGCCGGGGATCGACACATCGACATTGCCCGATTGCGCATCGGCCTCATCGGCAGCGCTGGGCGTGGTCGTCATGCCGGCATCACCAGCTTGGGTCGGATTGGTCTGCGCCATCGCCATCGGCGTGACCAGCGCAGTGGAAATCAGGAGCAGGCGCGCCAGGCTGAGCGGCTTCGACATGCTATTCGTCCCCCTTGGGAAAATTCGGTGCAAAGAAGGCGGGGAAGCGTACGGAACGCTCCCCCGCCCCTGTTGAGGTCAGGTGCCGATCAGGTCGTCGGGATGGCCGTGCAGTTGCCGCCGGTGCCGAAGTTTGCGGTCACCGAGTTGCAGGTCCAGCCGGCGTACCAGGTGTCGCTGCTGTCCTTTACCGCGCCGACATAGGTGGTGGCGGTGAAGTTGCTGTCGATCGCCTTGAGGTCGGCGGCAGGGCGCGCGGTTTCGGTTGCGCCGTTGATGAACAGGCTGGTCAGCGACGGGGTGTAGCTGATCGTGCTGTTCGCGCCGGCTTCGAAGATCGACTTCACGGTGGCGGCATCCACGCCGCGATCACCCTTGAACGGGGTGCTGTTGCACTGCATCACAACCGAGATGTAACGCGGCTTGCCGGCGTCTTCCAGAGCGGTGTCGGCATCGCGCACCGTGGTGGTGCTGTCGATGCGCAGGCAGCTCTGCGTCGGGCTGACGATGATGCCATTGGCCAGCGTCAGGTCGGCGCCGCCGCGCAGCAGCATGGCCGCACCGTTCGAGCCGGTGGTCGAGCGGTTGATGGCGGTGAAGTTGGCAACCTTCAGATACTGACGCGGCAGGGCGTCTTCGCTGGCGTTGCTGTTGGTGCCGCCGTTCGAGTCGGTTTCGAGGAAGCCGTCGCCGATGTCGTTGTTCGCGCGCTGGATGCTCAGCAGGAACTGGACGGTGCCCCGATAGCCGATGTCGGTGTCGAGATTGTCGTCTTCGTTGCCGGTCAGCACCAGATAGCGCGGGTGGGCCGAGCCACCGAAAAATTCGATGCCGTCGTCCGAGCTGTTGTGGACCTGGATATGGTCAAGCTGGGTGCCGGTGCCAACGCCCGAGGGGGTCAGGCCTTGCAGCTCGCTCGAACCCGACAGGACGAAGCCCGAATAGCGGATCTGGACATAGGACATGCGGCCCGAATTGTCGGTATCGTCTGCACCGCCATACAGCGCGCCGCTGGCGCCCTCTGTGTCGCGCTGGCATGCGGTGGTGCCGGGCGCAGCTGCCGGAGCAAGGCAGTCTGTGATCTTCCCCCGGCCGAGCAGCACGACGCCGCCCCACTGGCCCGAAGTCTGATCGTCGGCATTGCCGAGAACGTTGGATTCGCTGGTGAAGATGATCGGCTGCGTGGCGGTGCCGACCGCGTTGATGCGATTGCCGCGGTTGACGGCCAGGAAGGTGTTGCCGGTCGAGGCGAACAGGACGACGCCCGGTTCGATGTTCAGCGTGACATTGTTACCGGTGCTGGCTGCCCCCTGATCGGTGCCGACATCGACGCGGCCGGGCATGGAGTAGAGCACGCCAGCCGCCTTGGGCAGGGTGGTGGTTTCGGTGAAGCGCAGCGGCAGGCCGCAGTTCAGCCAGCTGTTACCGCTCTTGTCCGAAATCACGCCACGCGCCGTCAGCTTGTTCGGGCCGGAGATGTTGGGGCATTCAGTTGCCGGGGTTACGCCGGTCGGCGTGGGCGTGGGGGTCGGCGTGGGGGTCGGCGTAGGGGTCGGGGTCGGCGTCGGG
>JAGVJS010000272.1 GCA_020051025.1 Sphingobium sp.
CGATGCCGATGGCCAGTTCGTGATCGCCTTCGACCGGGATGCGGCCCCCAGCGCGCGGCTAGTCGCCCGGTTGCCCGATGCGCGGACGGTCGAACGACAGTTGACCATCAGCCCGCGCGCCTGGCGGATCGAGCGGATCAATGCGCCGATGCGGCCGACCAAGAGCACGGAAGCCTTCCTGGCTCTGCGCAAGCCCGAACTGGAGGCGATTGCCGCCGCGCGCGATGTCGTGACCGATGCACAGGGCTGGCGGCAGCGCTTCATCTGGCCGCGAATCGGACGGATATCCGGCCTGTTCGGGTCGCAGCGCGTCTATCAGGGCACGGCCGGCGCCTATCATGGCGGCGTAGACGTCGCCGGTGCGACCGGCCTGCCGGTGGTGGCACCCGCCGACGGGGTGGTGATATTGGCCGCGGCGGACAAGCCCTTTACGCTGGAGGGGCATTTGCTGATGATCGACCATGGCCATGGCCTCAACAGCGCCTTCCTGCATCTGTCGCGAATCGACGTGAAGCCGGGCGACCATGTGACCCAAGGGCAGAGGATCGGCGCGATCGGCGCCACCGGGCGCGCGACCGGGCCGCATCTCCACTGGGGCATGAAGTGGAACGACGCGCGGATCGACCCGCTGCTGATCGCCGGGCCGATGCCAAACGGGTTGTAGAGCATTTTACGAGCCGTCATCTGGCACGGATGACGGCTCGCTAAATGCGGAAAACACAACGACTATCGGAGCATGATGCTCCTCAACCCCGTCGCATCATGCTCCAGACTCAGCTCACTCGCTTCATGCGGACGGCACGGCCGCCTTCCACCTTGCCCATGAAGCTGCCCATGGCGGCGCGTTTCAGTTCGATCGTCTGCCCCACCTTGGGATCGCGGCCGGTGACAGCCTCCGTGGTCATCCACTGAGCACCGTCCTCCAGCACGATCTGCCATTTGCCATAGCCAAGGCTGCGGACCGAGGCGATCACCGCCGATACATGGGTGACGCCTTCCTCCTGCGATTTGTCGCCATCCTCTTCATCGCCACCGCCCAGGAAAGGCAATTTGGGGAAGGAGAAGCCGAACAGCGTCTTGCGCGTCTTGTTGAGCTCGCTCTTGTCGAGCACCACGACCTCGTCGCGCTGGGCAGCAGCGTCCATGGCACCTACCTGCTGGTCGAAACAGGCGAGCCGCTGCACATTGTCCGTTATGGCGCGGCACTGGAGCAGGTTGTTGAAGATTTCCGGCCGGGGCTGTTGCCGTTGCGGCGCGGCCTGCGCCTGCCCTGCTACAAGACACAGGGATATCGTCATCATCCAGCCGCTTCTGCCGTTCATATCCGCTCTTCCCTTTCCGAACCCGATCATGGGCGATACCATGCACTCGCAGAATATGACGTCAATATGACGGTTATAGCCGCCAGCCGGACCGCTTAACGCCATAATCGATCCAACGGCCAGTGGCCTGATGCACGATTGCTACAGCGCTTTGCAACTTCCTGTAATTATCTTGCAATACAGCTGTAAAATAACGCGCCGCAACTCTTGTTGCATTTATGATACAGCCGCGTTCAAAAGCGGCTTTCCCTCTTTTCCGCCGCTTTACAGCGCCCTGAACGCCGCGCAGTTTCGTCCGATCCATATGGGGGGATCGCTGTCGGGCACCATATCCCTCCGTACGGGCACTGACTGGCAGACCATCTGCCAAACTCCAGAGCAAGGGACTGGACCGTGAAGACATTTTCGAAAAGGGCACTGTTGCGTGCCAGCGCCGCTCCGGCGATCCTGAGCGCATCGCTGATCGCTTCGGTCGCGTTCGCCCAGGACGTGCCGCAGGCGGCTGACGCACCGGCCGAAGGCGATACCATCATCGTCACCGGATCGCTGATCAAGAATCCGAACCTGGCGCGCTCGACCCCGGTTACCGCGACCTCTTCGGACCAGATCGAACTGCGCCAGAACAACACCGCAGAAGATCTGCTGCGTGAAATTCCGGGCATCGTACCGAGCATCGGTTCGGCGGTTAACAACGGCAATGGCGGCGCGGCGCTGGTCGACCTTCGTGGCCTGGGCTCTTTCCGTAACGTCGTCATGATCGACGGCACCCGCCTTGCGCCTTCGGGCCTCGCCGGTCAGTTCGACCTTAACAACATTCCGCTGGCGCTGGTCGAGCGCGTCGACGTGCTGACCGGTGGCGCTTCGACCACTTATGGCGCGGACGCCATCTCGGGCGTCGTGAACTTCGTGACGAAGTCCGACTTCTCGGGCCTGGAAGGCAATATCTCCAATCAGCTGACCGAACAGGGCGACGGCAATTATTTCCGTGCCGACCTGACGCTGGGCGCCAATTTCGATGACGGTCGCGGTAACGTGGTCTTCTCGGTCGGCTATCAGCAGGCCGATCCGGTCTATCAGGGCGACCGCAGCTTCTCTAACGTTGCCATCGACTCCTTCACCGGCGCTGGCGGTGGTTCGGGCACTTCGACCCCCTCGCGCTTCGGTGGCGTGAACGTCGGCGGCCTCGATTCAATCACCACCGGGTGCGGTGCTGCCGGCCAGCCGGCCTGTACGTCGGTTCAGGGCGTCCGCCAGCTGACGGCTGACGGTACGGCTTTCCGTCCGACCTCGGCTTTCGACGCTTATAACTTCAACCCCTTCAACATCTTCCAGACGCCGTTCGAGCGCTTCAACATGTACGGCGCAGGCCGTTACGAAGTCAGCGACGCGGTGGAAGTGTACAGCCGTGGCGTGTTCTCGAAGAACACCGTCAGCACCATCATCGCACCGTCGGGCGCCTTTGGCTTCCCGGTGACGTTCGGTCTGGACAACCCGTTCCTGACCGACGCCCAGCGCAACGCCTTCTGCGCCTTTGACGTCGATCCGCGTGCGGGCTACCGCCCTCGCTTCACGCAGGCTCAGTGCGACTCCCGCACCGGCACCGTCGGTTCGGCGCTGGCCAGCGAGTTCGTGTCGGCTGACATGAACGGCGACGGCGTCATCGCCGACGGCGAAGGCTTCAACGGCAACCCGTCTGTGACGATAAACCGCCGCGCGACCGAACTCGGGCCGCGCATCTCCGACTTCACCACCACCTTCTTCGATTACAAGATCGGCGCGCGTGGCGGCATCACCGACAGCATCGACTGGGACATCTTCGGTTCCTATGGCCAGAGCGAGCAGATCCAGACCCAGAAGGGCTACTGGCTGAACTCGCGCGTGCAGCAGGCGCTGCTGGCGACCAGCACCACCGAATGCACCGATACGTCGAACGGCTGCGTCCCGCTCAACCTGTTCGGTCCTGACGGTTCGATCACCAATGCGATGAACAGCTTCCTGAACGCCAACAGCCAGGTCACCACCAAGACCTCGCTGGCGCAGGTTCGCGGCACCATCAGCGGCGACTTTGGTGTCTCGGCTCCCTGGGCCGGCGACGCGATCGCCTTCGCCGTCGGCGGCGAATATCGCAAGTACAAGGCTTCGCAGGAATCCGATCTCCTGTCGCAGTCGGGCGATCTGGGCGGCGCCGGCGGCGCAGCGCCGAATGTCAACGGCGGCTATGACGTCTATGAAGCCTATGGCGAACTGGTTCTGCCGCTGGTGCAGGACAAGCCCTTCTTCCAGGATCTGACTCTGGAAGCCGGCATCCGCTATTCGGACTACACCGTCCAGGGCGGCAGCGGATACAACACCACCACCTGGAAGGCCGGTGGTAGCTGGACCCCGACTGACGGCATCAAGATCCGCGGTAACTATGCACGCGCCGTGCGTGCACCGAACATTTCGGAACTCTTCTCGCCGCTCAACACGGTCCTGACCAACCTGGCTTCCGACCCCTGCGCCGGATCGGCGCCGTCGTCGAACGCCAACCTGGCCGCGATCTGCCTTGCACAGGGTGCGACCCTGGCTCAGCTCGGCTCGATCATCAACGATCCTTCCGGTCAGGTGAACACCACCACGGGCGGCAACCTTGCCCTGGGTCCGGAAAAGTCGAACAGCTACACCCTGGGCGTGGTTCTTCAGCCTTCGATGGTCCCCGGCCTGGCTGTCACGGTCGACTATTATAACATCAAGATCACGGGTGCGATCACCAACCCGACCCCGGACGATGTTATCGATGCCTGCTTCGGCAACATCACCGCCGCCAGCGCTTCGGACCCGGCTTGCACGGTCATCCGCCGCGATCCGTCGACCGGTGGTCTCTATGGTCTCGCAGCCAATGCGCCTGGCCTGTTCCAGCCGCTGTCGAACCTGGGTCGCCTGAAGACCGACGGTATCGACGTGTCGATCAACTATTCGAAGGATATCGGTTTCGCCAAGTGGGCGCTGATCGCCAACGGCAACTGGACCAATTCGTCCACGTTCCAGGCGACCCCGACCTCGGTGAACCGCGACTGCGTGGGCCTCTATTCGGTCAACTGCGCATCGATCCAGCCGAAGTTCCAGTGGTCGGTGCGTAACACCCTGTCGTTCGACGCGCTCGATGTGTCGCTGCTGTGGCGCTATATCGACACCGTGAAGTATGAGGACGGCGACGCATTTGTCGGCGAACTCAACGGCAAGCAGGTCGATTTCAACAAGATCCCGGCCGAGCATTATTTCGACCTGACGACGCGTTTCCATGCTTCGGACGCGGTTACGATCACGCTGACCGTGCAGAACCTGCTCGACAACCAGCCCAAGGTCGTCGGCAACTCTATCGGTTCGACCAGCTACAACAGCGGCAACGTCTATCCGTCGACCTACGACGCGCTGGGCCGTCGCTATGCTGTCTCGGCGAAGTTCCGCTTCTGATCCTTTCGATCAGGCATGAAAAAGGAAGGGCCGGTGGAAACACCGGCCCTTTTCTTTTGTCCGTTGATCAAGGAAGATGGAGCGAAAGGCGAGAAAGGTCAGCCCAGCAGAGCGCGAGGCAGATTCAGTTCGATCCTGGCATTGTCCGCCACGATCCGCGCCCAGTGCGCAACCTTCTCCACTTCTTCACCATGCAGCGCCAGACCGCGCTGCGCCGCTTCCGCCCGCTGCCCCTTGCCGAAATCGGCGCCATTTTTCGCATCGCGCGCAAAGACGGGGCCATGCACGATGGCGGCAATGGCCGCATCGTCCAGCGCGAGGCCGAAAAGCCGGGCCAGCGCGGCGAGGCTCTCGTGCGGCCGCGCCACCAACATCTCGCTATCCAATGTCGCGACCCGCGCGCCGAGTTGAGCGGTCAGCATGTGAAACTGATGCTGCTGGGCCAGCCAGCCGACCGCTGCGACCTGAATATCGGTCAGTCCCAGATATTGGTCGGGCGCTATGCCCAGCGGTGCCAGCATCCCTTCGCGCATCAGCTTCCCGAACAGGTCGCGTACCCACAGGCGTCCCAACATGCCTTTTCGCGCGATCGAGGCGAGATAGGCGTCGAGTGGCGCATGGAGCAGCAGCGCGCGCGCCTGCGGCCTTAATCCCATGATCGCCGGGATAAGCGGATTGACGATGTTGGAGGGCTTTATCACCAGCGCTTCGCCGGGCGCGTGCGGCCTGGCCAGCAGGCGCAGGCCTTCGTCCAGCACCCGTGCCACGTCCGGCCCCTTTGCCCCGCGATGGCGCCAGCCGATCAGGTCGTTGAGCAGCACCGGTTCCTTCAGGCCCATCGCCACGCCCGGAATGTCGAATGCCGCAGCCAGCAAGGTCGAGCAGCAATAGGCCGAATGGAACAGGAAATGGATGGGTGCAGGCAACGGGGCGGCCGCGACGGCTTCCGTTCGACGCAATATGAGTGGCGGATTATCGCCCAGATATTCGTCGGTCAGAAAGGGAATAGCGGCGTGACGCGCGCGATCAACATATTGGAACTGAAAGGCATCATGGCCCGGATCATAGCGGTGGGCCAGCCATCGCGCGTCGGCCATCAGATCGTGGATTGGAAGAGGGGCGCTGCTCATCATGCCCAGCCTTCGCACGGCCATCCCGCACGCACAAGGCGCACGGACTTCCCCTATTTGTCGCGTTGCCGTCTTCTGTTAGCCATGGGGAAGAAAAGGGGCAGAAGAGCATGGATGCAGTGGTGGGGCGGTTGTTGCAGCAAGCGGTCGAGGCACGCCGTCAGGGCAGGTTGAGTGATGCACAGGCCGCGCTTGGGGAAGCGCTGGTGCTGGCGCCGGGAGAGCCGCAGGCGCTCAATCTGCGGGGCTTGATGGCGCTAGACCAGCGCGATTTTGGCGGCGCCCGCCGCTACTTTATGGCTGCGGCACAGGCCGATCCCACGGAAGCCGCCCTGTGGATGAATCTTGCCTCCGCCGAGCGCGGCCTGGGCGCGGCGGACGGAGAACGGACGGCGCTGAACCAGGCCATCGCGATCGACCAGCGCAACCTGATGGCGCAAATCCGCATGGCGCAGTTGCAGCAAAGGCTGAACGAAACGGCCGATGCCGCCGACAGTTGGGGCAAGGTGCTGGCACTGACGGCAGGGACGAGCGACATTCCGCCGGCGCTGGCGCAAACGCTGGATGAGGCGCGGGGGTTCGTCGCCAATCACAAGGCGGGCTTTGCCGCCTTCATCGAAGCCGGTGTGGCGGAGCAGTTGCAGTCGGTCGAGGTGACGGCCCGGCGGCGCTTTCAGGCCTGTCTGGACCATGAATTTGGCCGGCGGGCCGTCTATCAAAACCAATGTTCGGGCCTGCACTATCCCTTCCTGCCGGCCGATGAATATTTCGATCGCCGGCATTTTCCATGGATGGACGCATTGGAGGCTCATACCGATGCGATCCGGGCCGAATTTCTGGCGCTGATCGAAGGGCATGGGGCGAGCGTCCGCCCCTATGTCCGACAGGAGGCGGGAACGCCGCAGAATAAATGGACGGCGCTGGACGGATCGCTCGACTGGGGGGCGGCCTTTCTCTGGGAATATGGCGTGCGCAACGAGGCGGTCTGTGCTGCCTGTCCGCAGACGGTGGCGGCGCTGGAGGCCCTGCCCCGCGCCGATATTCCGGGCCGGGCGCCGTCCGCTTTCTTCTCGTTGCTCAAGCCCCACAGCCATATTCCGGCGCATAGCGGCGTTACCAATACGCGCGCGATCGTGCATCTGCCGCTGATCGTACCGCCGGGCTGTCACTTCCGTGTCGGCGGCGAAACAAGAGCCTGGGAAGAAGGCGTCGCCTTCGCCTTTGACGACACGATAGACCATGAGGCCTGGAACGAGAGCGATCATTTGCGGGTGGTGCTGATCTTCGACGTGTGGAACCCGCATTTGTCACTTGAAGAACAGCAGTTATTGAAGCAATTCTATGCCACGGCTGATGCCAGCAAGACGAATGACGTCCGCTCCGGCATCTGATCGACGGCAGGTGGCATCAGGCGGCTGCCGCCTTTCTGGGAGACTAAATGTGCGTGTTTTGAAGGCAGTGATTGCTTCTGGCCTGTTCGCTCTGGCGATGCCCGCTCTGGCCGAAGAGCCGAAGCTGGATCGCAACGATCCCAATGCAGTACGCTGCAAGCGGTTGACCGTCACCGGATCGCTCGCGCGCAAGGAACGCATCTGCAAAACCAATGCGGAATGGCGCGCGATCAGCGAACAGCAGAATCGCGATGCAGATGATCTGATCAGCCGCAACCGGGCCGGGATGAACCCGAACGGCTGAAGTGATGCGCCGGGCGGGAGACGACGCCGCCCGGTTTGGACGACAGGAAAAAGGTCCGCCGCACCGGATGCGGTGGACCTTTTTCGTCAAGCCACAGTGAGCGCCAACGCCCCGTCGCCATCCTCCACCCGAACAGTCGATCCGTCTGGCACCTCGCCGCGCAGGATCAGGTCGGCCAGCGGGTCTTGCAGATAGCGCTGGACCGCCCGTTTCAGGGGGCGGGCGCCATAAACCGGGTCGTAACCGACCCGGCCTAGCCAGGCGCGGGCGCCTTCGGTCAGGTCGAGCCTGATCTTGCGGTCCTTGAGCAGCTTGCCGATGCGGGCGACCTGAATGTCCACGATCGGCGCCATATGGGTGGCGCCGAGGCGGTGGAACAGGATCACCTCGTCCAGGCGATTGAGGAATTCCGGGCGGAAGTGGCTCCGCACGATGTCCATCACCTGATCCTCCACCTTTTCCACCGGCTCATCATCGGCAAGACCGGTCAGATACTGGCTGCCCAGATTCGATGTCAGCACGATGATCGTGTTGGTGAAATCGACCGTGCGTCCCTGCCCGTCGGTCAGGCGGCCATCGTCCAGCACCTGAAGCAGGATGTTGAACACGTCGCCATGCGCCTTTTCCACCTCATCGAACAAGACGACCTGATAGGGACGGCGGCGGACGGCTTCGGTCAGGACGCCGCCTTCCTCATAACCGACATAGCCCGGAGGCGCGCCGATCAGACGGGCGACCGAGTGCTTCTCCATGAATTCGCTCATGTCGATGCGCACCATCGCGCTGTCGTCATCGAACAGGAAGCCGGCGAGCGCCTTGGTCAGTTCGGTCTTGCCGACGCCCGTGGGGCCGAGGAAGAGGAAAGACCCAAGCGGACGGTTGGGGTCTTGCAGGCCGGCGCGTGAGCGACGCACGGCTTTCGACACGGCTTTCACCGCATCCGCCTGCCCGATGACGCGCTTGCCCAGCGTGTCTTCCATCGCCAGCAGCTTCTCGCGTTCGCCGGTCATCATCCGCTCAACCGGGATGCCGGTCCAGCGGGCGACGACGCTGGCGATATCCTCCGCCGTCACTTCCTCGCGCAGCATCGCGCCTTCCGACGCGGTTTCCGCTTCGGCGAGGCGCTTTTCGAGCGCGGGGATGGTGCCGTAGGAGAGTTCGCTCATCTTGGCGAGGTCGCCGGCGCGCTGCGCCTGTTCCAGTTCGAGCCGGGCGGCGTCCAACTGTTCCTTGACCCTGGCTTCGCCGGCAATCTTGTCCTTTTCCGACTGCCAGCGGGTGGTGAGCGCGGCGGATTGCTCCTCCAGATTGGCGAGGTCGGTTTCGAGCGCGGTCAGCCGGTCAGCCGAAGCCTGATCGCTTTCCTTCTTCAGCGCCTCCCGCTCGATCTTGAGCTGGATGATGCGGCGGTCGAGATTTTCGATCTCTTCCGGCTTGCTCTCCACCTCCATGCGCAGGCGACTGGCGGCTTCGTCCATCAGGTCGATCGCCTTGTCGGGCAGGAAGCGGTCAGTGATGTAGCGGTTGGACAGCGTCGCGGCGCTGACCAGCGCGCCGTCGGTAATGCGGACGCCGTGATGGAGTTCGTATTTCTCCTTCAGGCCGCGCAGGATGGAGATGGTGTCCTCTACCGTCGGTTCGCCAACGAAGACAGGCTGGAAGCGGCGCTGGAGCGCGGGGTCTTTCTCGACATATTTGCGATATTCGTCGAGCGTGGTCGCGCCGATGCAATGGAGTTCACCACGCGCGAGGGCGGGTTTCAGCAGATTGCCGGCGTCCATCGCGCCTTCGCTTTTGCCCGCGCCGATCAGCGTGTGCATTTCATCGATGAAGAGGATGATCTGGCCTTCGGCGCCCTTCACCTCGTCCAGCACGCCCTTCAACCGCTCTTCAAACTCGCCGCGATATTTGGCGCCGGCGATGAGGCTGCCCATATCGAGCGCCATCAGCGTGCGGTCCTTGAGCGTATCGGGTACGTCGCCATTGGCGATGCGCAGCGCCATGCCTTCGGCAATCGCGGTCTTGCCGACGCCGGGGTCGCCGATCAGGACCGGGTTGTTCTTGGTCCGGCGGGCGAGAATCTGGATGGTGCGGCGGATTTCCTCGTCCCGGCCGATCACCGGGTCGAGCTTGCCCCGCCGCGCCAGGTCGGTGAGGTCGCGCCCGTAGCGCTCCAGCGCCTGGTACTTCTCCTCCGGGTTGGGGTCGGTGACCCGCGCCG
>JAGVJS010000144.1 GCA_020051025.1 Sphingobium sp.
ACCGGCACGCCATGCTTGTGCGCTTCTTCCGCCGAATCCATGACGGCGGTCAACTGCGGCACGCCCACGCCCGCCACGACGCGGGTGGTGCAGATCGACCCCGGACCGATACCGACCTTCACGCAATCCGCGCCCGCGCCGATCAGCGCCTTGGTCGCTTCGGCGGTGGCGACGTTGCCGGCCACGACCTGCACATGGCTGGACAGCTTCTTCACGGCTTCGACCGCAGCCGACACCTGCTTGCTATGCCCATGGGCGGTGTCGATGACGATCAGGTCGCATTCCGCATCGATCAGCGCCTTGCTGCGCTCCAGCCCCTTGTCGCCCACGGTAGAGGCGGCGGCGACGCGCAGGCGACCCGACGCATCCTTGGTCGCCTGCGGATAGGTGACGGCCTTCTCGATATCCTTGACGGTAATGAGGCCCACGCAATGATAGGCATCGTCCACCACCAGCAGCTTCTCGATCCGACGGGCGTGCAACAGGCGCTGCGCCTCATCCTGACCGACGCCCAGCTTGACCGTGGCCAGATTCTCCTTGGTCATCAGTTCGCTGACCGGCTGCGCGGGATTTTCCGCAAAGCGCGTGTCGCGATGCGTCAGGATGCCGACCAGCTTGCCGCTAGCTTCCACCACCGGAATGCCGCTGATCTTGTGCCGCTGCATCAGCATCTGCGCGTCGGCCAGCGTGGCGGTGGGCAGGATGGTGATGGGATTGACCACCATGCCGCTTTCGAAGCGCTTGACCGCCCGCACCGCGTCAGCCTGTTCCTCGACCGTCAGGTTGCGGTGCAGCACGCCGATGCCGCCCAGCTGCGCCATCACGATCGCCATGTCGGCTTCCGTCACCGTGTCCATGGCGGACGACAGGATCGGGATGTTCAGCTTGATCGCCTTGGTCACATGGGTCGACGTATCCGCCTGGCTGGGCAGCACATCGGATTCGCCGGGCTGCAACAGCACGTCGTCAAAGGTGAGGCCAAGGCGGATATCCATGGAAAAAGCCACTTTCTTCTGTGCAAGCCGGGCGGAGGCAGGCCGGATCGCTGGGGGATTTGTGGCGGCCCATGTAACCACTCCGACGGCAAACGGCCAGACCCCTTGGGGATTTTATTGCGAGGTAATGGATAGGCCGGCTGGGGTCGGAAGCAAACATGGCCCGCGCCCCACATCCGTTCGCCCTGAGCCTGTCGAAGGGCCGTACTTCCCCAAAAGGTGAGACTTAAAGATAGAGCGGGGCTTCGACAGGCTCAGCCCGAACGGATATTGGGGACACTCCTTATCCTACACGGACATGTCACAAAAAAGGGCGCAGCCACCGCCGCGCCCTTCTTCAACTCGTCACCGGAGCCTCAGCCCCTCAAACCCCGGCGGGCGAAGCCTCGCCAAACGGCCCCTTGCGCTTGCGCGTCCGGGGGATAGAACTGCCCACAGTCGGGATCACCGAAGGCTTGATCGTCGTGCCGTCGTCGCGGGTGATTTCACCCTTGTCCAGCAGTGCCTTGATCTCCTCACCGCTCAGCGTTTCATATTCCAGCATCGCGTTGGCCAGCAGATGCAGCTGGTCCTCATGACCCTTCAGCAATTCCTGCGCGCGGGCATAGCCCTGCTCCACCAGGCCACGAATTTCCTTGTCGATCAGCTTGGCCGTCTCGTCCGACATATGGACGCGCTGGCTCTGCGAGTAACCGAGGAAGGTTTCGCCCTGCTGCTCTTCATATTGCAGCGGCCCCAGCTTATCGGACATGCCCCACTGGGTAACCATGTCGCGGGCCAGCTTGGTGGCATACTGGATATCGCCCGAAGCACCGCTCGACACCTTGTCATAGCCGAAGATGATCTCCTCGGCCACGCGCCCGCCCATGGCGACAGCCATGTTCGCGTGCATCTTATCGCGATGATAGCTGTAGCTGTCCCGCTCCGGCAGGCGCATCACCATGCCCAGCGCGCGACCGCGCGGGATGATCGTCGCCTTGTGGATCGGATCGGACGCCGGTTCATGGACCGCGACGATGGCGTGGCCCGCCTCATGATAGGCGGTCATCTTCTTCTCATCGTCGGTCATGACCATGGAGCGACGCTCGCTGCCCATCATAACCTTGTCCTTGGCCGCCTCGAACTCGTCCATGGCGACCAGACGCTTGCCGCGACGAGCCGCCATCAGGGCCGCTTCGTTGACAAGGTTGGCAAGGTCGGCGCCGGAGAAACCGGGCGTGCCGCGCGCGATGGTGCGCGGATTGACGTCCGGCGCCAGCGGCACCTTCTTCATATGGACGGACAATATCTTCTCACGGCCTTCGATGTCGGGGCGCGGCACCACGACCTGACGGTCGAAGCGGCCCGGACGCAGCAGCGCAGGGTCCAGCACGTCGGGGCGGTTGGTCGCCGCGACGATGATGATGCCCTCGTTTGCTTCAAAACCGTCCATCTCGACCAGCAGCTGGTTCAGAGTCTGCTCGCGCTCGTCATTGCCGTTGCCGAGGCCCGCGCCGCGATGACGGCCGACCGCGTCGATTTCGTCGATGAAGACGATGCAGGGCGCATTCTTCTTGGCCTGTTCGAACATGTCGCGCACGCGGCTCGCGCCGACGCCCACGAACATTTCGACAAAGTCGGAGCCGGAAATGGTGAAGAAGGGCACGCCCGCCTCACCCGCAATGGCGCGGGCGAGCAAAGTCTTACCCGTACCCGGCGAACCGACCAGCAGCGCCCCCTTGGGAATCTTGCCGCCCAGGCGCGCGAATTTGCTGGGGTCTTTCAGGAACTCGACGATTTCCTGCAATTCCTCGCGCGCTTCGTCGATGCCGGCCACGTCATCGAACGTCACCTTGCCATGCTTTTCGGTCAGCAGCTTGGCCTTGGACTTGCCAAAGCCCATCGCGCCGCCCGCGCCGCCGCCCTTCTGCATCTGGCGCAGCACGAAGAAGGCGATGCCCAAGATCAGCAGGAACGGCAGCGACTGATAGAGCAAAATCTGCCAGAAGCTCGGCTGATCCTGCGCTTGCCCCGAATATTTGACATTATAGTCGTCCAGCAGGCCGGTCAGGCCCGGATCGGTGACCGGAACGGTGGAGAATTTCTGGCCGCTCGACAATGTGCCGCTGATCCGGTCCGGCGCGATCGCGACGTCCTTGACCTGCCCTTCCTGCACCTTGGAACGGAATTCCGAATAGGCGATGGCTGATCCCGCCGCCGACGTCGTGCGGCTGTCGAACAGCGACACGAACAGCAGCAGGGCGACGATCACGCCCGCCCAAATCATGGCGCTCTTGATCCAGGGGTTGCCCTGCGGGTCTTTCTCGTCGTTCATCGTCACTCACTTTCACCGGCCAAGATAGGGCGCGCCCGCAAAAGCGCAAGCGGGCCAAGCCGCGCCCCGCCCGCTATTTCGCGCCCTTATGCACGATGATCAGGCGCCGCCCAGCAGGGTCAGCGCAATATAACCCAGCGCCAGCGCCAGGCCGGCGGACAGCCCGCACAGCAAATAGCCGACATAAAGCAGCAGCGGCGGATGCGGCCGCGCCAGCTTCCGGTTTCGCTGCGCCGCCGACAGGATGACACTGGCCAGCAGGCCATAGGTCAGTGCCGCAAATTCCATCATGATGTGCCAGATCCCCGCTAAATTCGTCGAACCGATTAAAGCGCAAACCAATTAAGGAAAGATCAGCACACCTACCCAAATCGGCAGTCCGTGGAGGAGATGCGATGACCCGTGGAACTTTTCCGTAACGATCGGCGAACACCTCACCGCCGTGGCGGCGCCGGCGTCAATGTCCACTGCGCGCCACCCCTGAGCAGCCAGTCGCTCAGACTCGCCTGCCGCCCCGCCGCCGC
>JAGVJS010000428.1 GCA_020051025.1 Sphingobium sp.
AACGGGCCGAAGCGCTGGTGACGAGCGCGGCGGGCACGCTGACCGACGAATCCGGCATCCGTCCCAGCATCACCGTGCGACAGGGCGATGCCGTCGCCGTGGTGCGGGGTACGCTGGAGGAAATGGACGATGTCGCGGCGCTGGTGCTGGGCGCGGCGGCCAGTGGCAACCCGGGCAAGCTGGTGACGCACTTTGCCGGCGCGGACGCGGGCAAGCTGCAATGCCCGATCATGATCATTCCGGGCGGACTGGACAGCGAGGCAATTGATCGGTTGAGTTGAATAATAGTGTTGTCATTCCCGCGAAGGCGGGAATGACAATGATGGATCAGCCCAATTAGCGCTTATGCTTCCCCCGCTTCGATCCGATGTGGCGGATGTTTTTCGGGCGGCCACGATGCACCACGCCCGGACGGGTGCGGTCCCGCTTCATCGGGCCACCCCGCGGCGCGGGGCTGTCGGGCAGTTCGAAGCGGAGTGAGCCGTTGATCGGGTCCGCCTCCGCCAACCTGAGTTCCAGCCGCTGGCCGACCGTGTAGCGATCCCCGCTGTCCACGCCCTGTAGCGCCTTGCCGGCTTCGTCGTAGAAGAAATGTTCGGAGCCCATGGTCGATACCGGCACCAGTCCGTCGCCGCCCAGCCCGTCGACCGTGGCGAAGAAGCCGAAATTTTGGACGCCGGTGATGCGCGCCTTCACGATTTCGCCGACATGGGCGGCGAGGAAGGCCGCCACATAGCGGTCTACCGTCTCCCGCTCCGCCTCCATCGCGCGGCGTTCGTGGCCGGAGATCATCTCGCCGACCCGGCCCATATTCTCATAATCATCCTGGCTGAGCGACGAGCGATCCGGGATCGCCTTGTCCTTGGGCGCGGGCATTTCCAGGCCATAGGCGCCGACCAATGCGCGATGGACCAGCAGGTCGGCATAGCGGCGGATGGGCGAGGTGAAATGGGCGTAGCTGCCCAGCGCAAGGCCGAAATGGCCCATATTCTGCGGACTGTAATAGGCCTGGGTCTGGCTGCGCAGGATCTGGGTCATGATCTGCTCCTTCTCCTCCGACTCGCCGACCTTCTTGATGAGCGCATTGAAGGTCGCGGGGCGGATCACCTGCCCCAGCGCGAAGTCGATATCGAAAGTGGCGAGATAGTCCTTGAGCGCGACCAGCTTGTCGCGGCCCGGCGTTTCGTGAACGCGGTACATGACCGGCGCCTTCTTCGCCTCCAGCGCCTTGGCCGCCGCGACGTTGGCCGCGATCATATAATCCTCGATCAGCATATGCGCGTCGAGCCGCTCGCGCACGGCGACGCTGACGATCTTGCCAAATTCGTCCAGCACCACCCGTCGTTCGGGCAGGTCCAGCGCCAGCGGATCGCGCGCCTCCCGCGCCTTGCGCAGCAACGCCCAGCAGGCCCAGAGGGGCTTGAGGGAAGCGTCAACCAAATCCACACCGTTCGGGCTGAGCTTGTCGAAGCCCCGGTCTTTCTTTGAAGAAAAGGACGGCCCTTCGACAGGCTCAGGGCGAACGGTGGAAAGGGCATCCATCGCCGCCTGCGCATCTTCATAGGCCAGCACCGCCGCGACGCGGATCACGGCGCGGGTGAAGCGCCAGGCCGTCACCTTGCCATGGGCGTTGATGGTGAGGTGACAGGCCATCGCTGCCCGGTCCTGCCCGGCGCGCAGCGAGCACATGTCAGACGAGAGTTCGTGCGGCAGCATCGGCACGACCTGATCGGGGAAATAGACGCTGTTGCCGCGCTTGCGCGCTTCCTTGTCCAGCGCGCTGCCGGGGCGGACATAATAGCTGACGTCTGCAATAGCGACGATCGCCTTGTAACCGCCGGCATTGCCCGCATCCTCATCCGGCGCGGCCCAGACGGCGTCGTCATGGTCGCGGGCGTCGACGGGATCGATCGCGACGATCGGCAGGTGGCGCAGATCCTCCCGCTTGTCCTCATGCAGCGGCAAAGCGGAGGCGGCGACCGCTTCATCCTCGACCCGGTCGGGGAAGACATAAGGGATGCCATGTTTGTGAATGGCGATCAGGCTGAAGCTGCGCGGGGCGAAGGGGTCGCCGAGAATATCGGTGACGCGGGCGGAGATGCGCGGCGGGCGGCCATGGGGTTCGGCCAGCACCAGATCGCCGGGCTTTGCATCGCCCGCATCGCTGATCGGCGTATCCTTGCGGATACGCTTGTCGACCGGGCGCAGCCACAGCTTGCCGTCGGCCATCTGTTCGACCACGCCCAGCAATTCCTCGCTGGCCTTGGCGAGTTTCTTCATCGGATGGGCGACCCAGCCTTTCCCTGCCTCTTCCGTGCGAGCAAGGATGCGGTCGCCGATGGTGAGGGCGCCCCGTTTTCCGCGTTCAACCACGCGCAGGCGGGGCGCGGGCTGGCCTTCGGCTTCCCATTTTTCGGGGGTGGCAATCAGGGTCGTGTCGTCGACATCGACGATGCGCAGCACCGTCACCTTGGGCACGCCGCCCATCTTGTGGAAGGCGCGGGCCGGGCCGAGGTCGATCAGCCCTTCGTCCGCCATGTCCTTGAGCAGCGCCTTGAGCGCGATCTTCTCCTGCCCCTTCAGGCCGAACGCCTTGGCGATCTCGCGCTTGCCGGCGGGTGTGTCTGACGTGGTGATGAACTCCATCACCTGATCGCGGGTCGGGAAGCCGGCTGGGCGAACCTTGGTGCGGGCGGATGTCTTGTTCTTTTGGGTCGATGCCATGGACCAGCTATAGGGGGGCAGCCGCGGCGATGCCAGCGCTATGGCGGGGCGGCGGGAACGCTTCGTTGGAGCGGGCATGAACGCCCTGATCCTGATCGCCGCCGCCGCGAGCGTCGCCGCCCCCTCCCCCACGCCCGTCCAGAAGGATGGTGCGGAGCATTATGTCTGGGGCAGGGTGAATGACGGCTGGCATCTGGTGAAGCGCGACGACCTGTCGGTGATAGAGGAGCGCATCCAGCCCGGCGCGGCCGAGGTGCGGCATTATCATGTCAGGGCGCGGCAATATTTCCATGTGCTGGCGGGCGAACTGACGATGGAAGCGGCGGGGCAGACACACAGGCTGATGGCGGGCCAGGGTATCGAAATCGCGCCGGGGGTGCCGCATCAGGCCCAGAACGCAGGCGCGGCGCCGGTGGAAATACTGGTGACATCGACACCCAAAAGCCATGGCGACCGGGTGGAAGCACCATTGCCCGAATAGGATGCGCGCCGCTTAACTTCGCACATTTCCCGCAAGTTTCGACGTTATGATGCGCAAGTTGGAAATTATGTTTCGTGGAGGCGAACGGAGTAAGCGACTGCGGACAACCTAGCATGGAAGAACATGTGTAGGACAGAAGGGCGAGCTTCGCAGCAACCGCGTGCAGTTGGCAAGCGTAGTTCGGGATATAGTGCAAAGCGCACCTCTGCAATTTCAAGGAATCGTCTGCGGCCCGTGCGCCTGCGGGTCTTCGTCCCTCTTCGATAAGACAGGTCTTGCATGTTGACGCCGACCACAAGCACGACGGCGCCCGCACCGGAGCATAAGGCTTACGCTTCATTCACCATATCTGACTATCAGACGGCTTATGCTGTCCCGTTCGTTCCTGTGCCGTCCTGCATTGTGGCTCTTGATGTTGGGTATCATTTTGATGCTCCCCAGCTTGCTGTGGGGGCCGGGAGCGACTCATTCGCATTTCTACAATATCCTCTGGACCGAGCATTTCGGCCAGCAGATTGCGGCTGGTCATCCCTATCAACGCTGGCTGCCCCATAGTTTCGAAGGGATCGGCAGTCCAACCTTCTACTTCTACCCTCCACTCGTCTATCTGATGAGCGGCAGCCTGAATGCGGCAGGGTTCACTGCGCTGCAATCGATCAATCTCTCTGCACTGCTGATGCTGTCGGCTTCGGGATTTTCGATGCACGCTTTTTTGTCGGCGCGCGGAACCAGGCCGCTCCTGGGGGCCGCGCTCTACATGATCGCGCCCTATCATCTTTATGATTTTTACGTCCGGGGCGCGTTGGCGGAATTCGGGGCCTTCGTCTGGCTACCGATGATCGCGCTCGCGATCGATCGACTGCCAACGCGACGCGGCGTCGGATTACTCGCATTCGCCTGCACCGGCCTTGTCCTCACCCATTTGCCGGCTGCGCTGCTCACCGGACTTTTCATGATTGCGCCTTTGACAATATGGAGGATCGCCCAAGATCGGGCAACTCTGCCCGCAGCCGCACTCGCCGGGCTTATCGCTCTTGGACTTGCGGCCTTTTATTTGCTGCCGGCGATGACTTTACAGAATGAAATTTCTACAAATGTCCTGTGGACTCCACGCTTTAGCGCCACGGCCTGGTCGATCTGGCGGGAGGACGGACTCGTTTTCACGGCGATCGCCCTTGGCACGGTGTTGCTGGCATGGCCGGCGCGGTCAGTCTGGACCGGCATCGCCGTCTTTGCCGCTTTAGCCTCCGTCGGGCTTGTTCCCTTCCTTTGGGAAGTCGATCTGCTGAACAAAGTCCAGTTCCCATGGCGATTGCTTTGCGTTGCGGAGTTCGCCACGATCGTCGCGCTCATGCAATGCCGGCCGCGCCCTGTGCCCATGACAGCAGCAGTGCTGTCTTTGGCCCTAGCCTACGTCATTCTTATCGGCGTCGGCCACGCCATGCTGCTGGCACGACCGGATTATGCGCGGCTGGCCCGAACCGCACCGGACGCGCCGGAATATCTCCCTCGCGGCATAGACCCGACGCTGGTCAGCAGTTTCGATCGTAGCGTCGATTTGTCTGCCATACGGGCATTGCCAAGAGGCGATGAGATAGTGGTGCAAAATGCCGGGCCAGTCACGCTGGGCCGGGCGGCCTTTCCGATCTGGCGCGTGACGCGCGACGGCCGGCCGGTCGTTACCACCGGCCCCCTTCTCCATTTCCAGGCGACGCCGGGCAGATATCAGGTCGAACGAGTGCTGATATGGCAGGAAATCGCCGGCACGATGATCAGCCTTTTCACAGTCCTGCTTATCGCAGCGGAAGGCCTGTACCGCAGACTGAAGGTTCGCCGGCCACCTCGCTTAACCCGCTATGCGAGCGCGCATAGCTAGGAAGCGGAGGCTTAGCGGCTATTCCTCCCACTAGCGCGTGATTCGCCTACCCCGCCAGTTTGCGCGCGCGCTCCCGCCAGGTGGTGGCGAGGACGGGCGTGGCGGCGAGGGTGCGGACGCCTTCGAGGTCGCTTTTGTGGCCG
>JAGVJS010000027.1 GCA_020051025.1 Sphingobium sp.
GCCCAGCGACAGACCACCGCCCAGCCCGGTCGCAACGGCGCTGGCCAAGGTGCAGCCGGTGCCATGACTGTGGCCCGTCTCAATCCGGTCGACCGAATAATCCGCGACCATATCCTCATCGATCAGCAGGTCATGGATCAACGGCCGGTCGTCCCCCGCCTGCTGTGGCAGATGGCCGCCCTTGGCAAGGATCACCGCGCCGGTGCGTTCGCGCAGTAGCTGCGCGGCGTCCTCCAGCCCGTCGAGATCAGTGATAGTCCGGCTGGTCAGCGCCGCCAGTTCGGGGAGGTTGGGTGTAATGACGGTGGCGACGCGCATCAGCTTTTCGAAGGCGGCAACGGTGGCATCGTCAGCCAGCAGCGATCCGCTGGTCGCGACCATGACCGGATCGAAGACGATCGGCACATCATCGAGTTGCGCCAGCCGGTCGGCGACGGCAGCGGCGGTTTGTGCCGATCCGATCATGCCGATCTTCACCGCATCGACACCGATGTCGCTGATACAGCTATCCATCTGCGCCAGCACCATGTCCGCCGGAATCGGGTGGACGCCCTGTACGCCGAGCGTGTTCTGCGCCGTGATCGCGGTGATCGCGGTCATGCCGAAGCCGCCCAGCAGGGTCACGGTCTTCAGGTCCGCCTGTATGCCCGCGCCGCCCCCGCTGTCGGAACCGGCAATGATGAGGATGCGGGGCAGGCTCATGCCTTGTAATGCCGCTCCGTAGAGGCAGGGTTGCTGGCCAGCGCCTTGCCCACGCGGGTCGGGCGGTCCATCAGTTCGCCGCCGCAATTGGGACAGCGATCGTCCAGCGACTCCGCACAGGGCGCGCACCATGTACATTCGAACGAACAGATGAACGCGCCGGGTTCATCGGCGGGCAGGTCCGTGCCGCAGCGTTCGCAATCGGGGCGCATTTCAAGCATTTCAAACGTCCGTTCGGTTCGAGCGAAGTCGAGAACCATGATCCACCCGCTTCTCGACTTCGCTCGAAGCGAACGGGTATAATGTTTAAGCCGCCGCTTTTTCCACCGCGGCGCAGATGCGTTCGACCACATCCTTCACCTGATCCTCGCGGTCGCCCTCGGCCATGACGCGGATCACCGGTTCGGTGCCGGAGGGACGGATGACGAGACGGCCCGATCCGTTCAGTTCGGCTTCGGCCTGTGCGATGACGCGCTTCACATCGTCATGCTCCAGCGGTTTGCCGCCGGAGAAGCGGACATTTTTGAGCAGTTGCGGCACCGGATCGAACTGGTGCAACACTTCGCTGGCGGGCTTGCCGGAGCGGACCAGGGCCGCCAGCACCTGCAACGCTGCGACCGTGCCGTCTCCGGTGGTGGCATAGTCGGACAGGATCATGTGTCCGGACTGTTCGCCGCCGACATTGAAGCCGCCCTCGCGCATCCTCTCCAGCACATAACGGTCGCCGACCTTGGTGCGTTCAAGGCCGATGCCCTGCCCAGACAGAAAGCGTTCGAGGCCCAGATTGGACATGATCGTCGCGACGAGGCCACCACCGCGCAGCGTACCTTCGCGCGCGAAATTGGCGGCGATCAGGGCCATGATCTGATCGCCGTCCACGATCTTGCCCTTTTCATCGACCACGATCAGCCGGTCCGCGTCGCCATCCAGTGCGATGCCGATGTCCGCGCCGGAGGACACCACGGTTTCCTGCAACAGCAGCGGCGCGGTCGATCCGCAGCCGTCATTGATGTTGGTGCCATTGGGGGTGACGCCGACCGCAACGACGGCGGCGCCCAGTTCCCACAGCGCAGACGGCGCGACCTGATAGGCGGCGCCATTGGCGCAATCGACCACGATCTTGAGGCCGTCCAGACGCAGGTCGGCCGGGAAGCTGGACTTGACCGCATGGATGTAGCGACCGCGGGCATCCTCGACCCGGCGGGCGCGGCCGATATCCTTCGACGCGGCGAGCGGGATATCCTGATTCAGCAACGCCTCGATCTTCAGTTCATCCTCGTCCGACAACTTATAGCCGTCCGGGCCGAACAGCTTGATCCCATTGTCATAATAGGGATTGTGGCTGGCGGAGATCATGACGCCAAGGTCGGCGCGCATCGAATGGGCGAGCAGCGCCACGGCCGGCGTCGGGATCGGGCCGAACTGGACCACGTCCATGCCCACGGCGGTGAAGCCCGCGACCAGCGCATTTTCGACCATATAGCCTGACAGCCGCGTATCCTTGCCGATCACCACCCGGTGGCGGTGGCTGCCACGCAGGAAATGGGTGCCGGCCGCCATGCCGACCTTCATCGCCAGCTGCGCGGTCATGGGCCATTGGTTGGTGCGACCGCGGATGCCGTCGGTGCCGAAATATTGCCTGCTCATACCTCCTTCCATGCACCGATCAGGGTTAAGCGATCAACCCGCAGCGGGCAGATGAGCAATCTTTAATCGACTTTCCCCGGCGATGGCGGCATCCGGGCCTGATGGAAAATTTCAATGCCTTTGTCGACGGCCTGTCCGCCGCCGTCTTCTTCAAGGTGCCGCTCTTTGGCGCGCAGATCGAACTGATCGTGCTCTATCTGGCGCTGCCGATGCTGTTCTTCACGCTCTGGCTGGGCTTCCCCAATGTGACGCAGATTGGGCGGGCGATCCGTATCCTGCGCAGCCAGCCGCATGAGGGCGAGGCGAAGGGCGATGTCAGCCAGTGGGCGGCGCTCTCCACCGCGCTGTCGGGCACGATCGGCCTGGGCAATATCGCCGGCGTTGCGGTGGCGCTGACGATGGGTGGTCCCGGTGCGATATTGTGGATGTTCATCATCGGCTGGTTCGCCATGACGGTGAAGATGGCGGAGGTGACGCTGGGCCTGAAATATCGCGTCTTCGACAGCCGGGGCCATGTCCATGGCGGCCCGATGTATGTGCTCAAGGCCGTGGGCGCGGCGCGGGGCTGGCCGAAGCTGGGGCTGCTGCTGGGCGGCGCCTATGCCTTCTTCGCTTTGTTCGGCGCGATCCCGATGGTGCAGGTCAACCAGAGCTTTGCGCAGGTCAAGGTCGTGACCGGCATGACCAATGGCTGGGCCTATGGCGTGTTCATCGCCAGTGCCGTCGCGCTGGTGACGCTGGGCGGCGCGGCCTGGCTGGGCGAAGTGTCGAAGCGGCTGACCCCCATCAAGGTCGCCGTCTATCTGGGCGGGGTCGCGGCGATCCTGATCCTGCATGTCGGCGAGATTCCGGGCGCGCTGGCGCTGATCTGGAACGGGGCATGGTCGGGTGATGCAGATCGGAAGAGC
>JAGVJS010000301.1 GCA_020051025.1 Sphingobium sp.
CACCGGCGCCCCGGCCGAGTCCGTCACTCGCCCGCGGATGGAGGCCACCGTGGTCTGGGCACTAGCCGGTGTCATCACGACGGCGACGCTGCTCAGCATGGTGGCGCTGGCCAGTAGGAGGCGAAGGACGTTCGTCTTGTTCATGGCATCTATTCCCCTGTTTTATCCCCGTTCATCCGGGGCGGTCGTTACGCTGCTGTATGTGTCGTGCTGTTGCGAACAATGAGGCTCGGGTATCTAAGTTCCGTCTGCGGAACGTTTTCTCCGTCGATGACGGCAGAAAGTCGGTTAACGGCCCGTGCGCCAAGGTCGGCAATGTCGACCGCCATAGTGGTCAGGCCGGGACTGATCAGGCGGGCGAGCGGGATATTGTCGAAGCCGGCAACAGCGATTTGTCCCGGGACATCGACGCCCAAATCGCGCAAGGCGACCAGTGCGCCAATTGCCATCATGTCATTGGCGGCAAAGATCGCATCGACCTCGACGTGCTGCGTTTGCAGCCGCTGGACAGCCAGATGACCGGATTCCTCGTCGAAATTGCCCGGCAGGATCATAGGGGATAATCCCGCCGCGATCATCGCTTCGCTATAGCCACGCGCGCGTTCGGCTGCCTCGATATTGCCCTGCGACCCGGCGATATGGACGATGGCGCGGCGGCCGGTGGCGACCAGATGGTCGACCATGGTGCGCGCGCCCGCGGCATTGTCGATCCGCAACTCGGGCCGCCCTTGGCGATTTTCAGGGCCATTGAGCAGGATCGCCGGAATGCTCGCGGGCAGATGGGCGAACAACAGGTCCGGGGCGATATGCGGCGCCATGACGATCAGTCCGTCCACGCGCCCACGCATGTTGCGCAGCGCCTCGACCCCGTCGCCCAGCCCCATATGCATGTTGGAGAGCAGCAGATGGCGCCCGCGCATCGCCGCTTCTCGCTCCATGCCGCGCAATATTTCGGAAAAGAACTCACCATGCAGGTCAGGCAGGACCACGCCGATCACGCCGGTCCGCGCCATGCTCAGGTTACGGGCGCCGGCGTGGGGAATATAGTTGAGCTTGCGAGCGGCCGCTTCGACCCGTTCCTTGAGTTCTGGCCGGACGTTGGGCAGTCGGTTGAACACGCGCGACACGGATGCGACCGATGCGCCGGCTTCGCGGGCCACATCCCTGATCGTTGCCTGTCCCATGGCCTTGCCGTTCATCCTCTGCCCTTGCCCTCGCTTTTTTGCCGGCATGACTTGCCGATCCATCTTGTAACCGGTTACAAGAAACCGGAACATACTGCAATAGGATGGCGAAACGGTGCAGAATGGCACCATATACGCCCGCAAATTTAGGAGAATGCCATGCAGCCCCGCTCTCCAATCTCGCGTCGTGCGATTCTTCTCGGCGCCGGCGCGGTGGCGGCCTGGGCATCATCGCCGGCCCGCGCATTGCTGGCGCAGGCTGGCAATGGCAACGCATCTTCGACGGATATTGACGCGCTGATCGCCAAAATGACGGTCGAGGAAAAAGCAGGGCAGGTTACGCTGATGGCAGCGGCCTGGGCCGGCGGCGCGGCCAACGCGCTCAACCCGACATCGCCTTCCAAATCCAGTTTCCGGCAGCAGCTGGAAGAGGTGAAGCGCGGCCGGATCGGCGGCGTCTTCAACGGCAATGGTGCGGAAATGGCGCGCCAGATGCAGCTTAGGGCGACGAAGCAATCCCGTCTCAAAATCCCGCTCATCTTTGCCGCCGACGTCATCCATGGCTTTCGCACCGTCTTCCCCATGCCGCTGGCCGAAGCGGGCAGCTTCGATCCGGCGCTCGCCGAACAGACCGCCCGCATCGCCGCGGTCGAGGCAACCGCAGCCGGCATCGACTGGAACTTCGCGCCGATGGTGGACATTGCCCGCGACCAGCGCTGGGGCCGGGGGGTCGAGGGCGCGGGCGAGGATGTGTTGCTCGGCCGGATCATGGCCGATGCGCGGGTACGTGGTTTTCAGGGCCGGTCGGGCCTGACGGCCAATGACGCTATGGCCGCCTGCGCCAAGCATTTTGCCGCTTATGGCGCGGCCGAAGGCGGCCTCGACTATAACAGCGTCGATGTGTCGGAACGGACGCTGCGCGAAATCTATTTCCCGCCTTTCCAGTCCGCGCTGGATGCGCAGGCGGCCAGCGTCATGGCTTCCTTCAACGAATTGTCCGGCATACCGGCGACTGCCAATCACTGGCTGCTGACCGATGTGTTGCGCCGGCAATGGGGGTTCGATGGCCTGGTCGTCTCCGACTATACCGGTGATTTCGAACTGATCGATCATGGCTTTGCCGCCGACGAGCGGGAGGCGGCGAAGCTCGCCTTCCTTGCCGGCGTCGACATGTCGATGCAGTCGGGCTTCTACATCCGCCATCTGCCCGACCTGGTTAAGGCCGGGGAGGTGCCGATGGCGCGGCTGGATGAAGCCGTTCGCCGCGTACTGGCGCTGAAGGCGAAGCTCGGCCTGTTCGACGATCCCTTCCGCCGGATCGATCCGAAACGGGAGAAGGAAAGAGTGCGCACGCGGCAGCATCTTGAGGTCGCGCGCGACGCGGCGCGCCGTTCGATCGTGCTCCTCAAAAATGAGAAAAGCCTGTTGCCCCTGCCGCGATCGGGCAAGCGAATCGCCTTGATCGGTCCTTTCGTTCAGGGCCAGCGCGAACTGATCGGGCCATGGAATGTCTATGGCACCGATGCCGATGCCGTCGACTTGCTGAGCGGCATGCGAGCGGTCGCCGCCGACCCGCAATCCATCGTTGCGGTCGACGGATCGGGTATCGAAAAGCCGATCACAGGCGGAATCGAGGCCGCTGTCGCCGCTGCGCAGGCGGCCGACATCGTCGTACTGGCGATCGGCGAAAGCCAGAAAATGTCTGGCGAGGCGCAGTCGCGCACCGATATCACCATTCCGGCACCGCAGATGGCACTGGCAGAGGCGGTGGCGGAAACGGGCAAGCCCGTCATCGTGCTGCTGCGCCATGGTCGCGCGCTGGCGCTACATGGTGCGGTGAAGGATGCGCCGGCCATTTTGGCGACCTGGTTCCTGGGGACCATGTCCGGCATGGCGATCGCCGACATTCTGTTCGGGGTGGTCAGTCCTTCGGCGCGATTGCCTTGCAGCTTCCCTTATGAAAGCGGACAGGAACCACTTTATTATGCGCACAAAAATACTGGCCGTCCCAATCCGCCCGGACCGCGTCAGGATTATAAAGCTCATTATCGCGAGGCGCCCAACGCGGCGCTTTACCCGTTCGGCCATGGTCTGACCTATGGAGAGATCGTCTATACGAAGCTGGACATGGGCAGCGGTCGTTTGACGGCTGGTGGCGAACTGATGGTCGTGGCCAAAATTCGCAACAGCGGCCGGCATGAGGCGATCGAGGTTGCACAGCTTTATGTACAGGACATCACCGCCAGCATCACCCGGCCGGTGCGCGAGTTGAAAGCGTTTCAGCGCGTTACGTTGAAAGCCGGCGAAACGCAGGAGGTCCGCTTCACCCTGAAGCGCGACGATCTGACGTTTCTTGGGCAGGACATGCAGCCGACCGTGGAACCGGGCAAGTTCCGGCTATGGGTTGCGCCGTCGGCTCAGGCGGAGGGTGTGTCGGACATGTTCGTGCTGGCCTGACCGGCACGGCCGCGCAGCGGGCTCAGTGCCATGATCGCGGCGCCCGCCGCGATGGCCGCCAATGGACCGGCGATCATCAGCCAGTGGATGACGGCGCGACCGGCGGCATCGGGCGTGCCGCCCTTATACCCCCAATGGGTATAGGCCAGGCCCAGCAGCAGCGCGGCAAGGCCCAGCCCGATCTTCTGTATCAGCATGAAAAGGCTGAATGCGGTTGTTTCTACCCGAAAGCCCGTCACGCTTTCATCATGATCCACGGCGTTGGGCAGCATTGCCCAGGCCGCGAGGTGAAAGCCGCTCATCGCGGACTGCACCAGAGCCAGGGTGACGATCGCGAGGAATATGTCCGCCACGGGCCAGAGGGCGAAGCCGGCCAGAGCGATCATCCCCAACGCAGCCGCAATCAGCCAGCTTGCGCGCGCGCCGATCAGCATCGCCACCGCCGTCCAAACTGGCACCGCAACGGCGCCGGTCACCCCCATGACGGCCAGCGCCTGTTTCCCGGCCGGGGGTGCCGACAGGACATAGGTGAAATAATAGAGGACCGAATGGCCGATGATGGCGCCGGCGATGGTCACGCACAGCGTGGCTGCGCCGAGCATCAGGAAGGGACGATTGCGGTACAGAGCGTGCAAATCCTTTCGGATGGTGCGTTTCATGGCCTGTGGCCGGTCGCCCGGCATGTCTTCCGGTACGCGCCACACGACGACCCCCAGAACGCAGGTCGCGACCAGTCCCAGCCAGATCGCCATCCCGCCATAACTCTCGCCTCCAGTCGGCATGGCAAAGGCGACGGTCACCGCGCCCAAGGCACCGAAAGTCATGCGTGATCCCGACATCAGTGTCCGGTCCGTTACATGATGGCTGACCCGTACAGACCAGGCCGCATAGGGCAGATTGACCAGTGCGTAGAGGATGCGAAAGGCCATATGCACGGTCAGGATCAGCGCGAACAGGCGTGGGCCCGACAATGCCGGCTGCACGAACAGCAGCATGAACAGGATGGCCAGCGGTACAGCACCCCATGCCACGATCTTTCGGTATCGCAGACGCCAGCGATCCGCTGCCAGCCCGATGGCCAGGTCGGCCAGCCCATCGGCAAAGGCGCCCACCACCATGATGATGCCCGCTTTGTCGGGCGTCAGGCCCAGCCGGTCGGTGTAGAAAAAGAGCAGATAGAGAGTAACCGTCTGCCAATAGAGGTTAAACGCATAATCCCCCGCGCCGAAGCTTATGGCCCGCATCGGATGGGCTGCTTCGGCGCGGTTTGGGATAGGGACGGGCGCTGGCATCTCTAGTCTGATAGGATGTGCAGAAGCTCTTGTCAGGGCCGGCTTGTCAACGGCGTGCCTCGAAGATGGAAATGCGCCGCGACGGCTTCAATTCGACCGCCGTTTGCAGTTCACGCTGCAACATGGTCAGCATCCAGGCACGATGTCGTGCCAGAAAGCCGGGAAAATCGTCCGGCTTTGCCGGATCAAAGGTTGGAACCGCCCAATCGGCATTTTGCTCGACATAGGGGATAGCCGGCAATTTAGCGCCGTCATCGGGCAAATCGACATGACGGCCTAGATAGCTATTGTCCCTGAATCGAATGAACTCGACCGGGGTAAAACCCGCCTGGATCAGATAGTCGGGTCCATTGCGCCCGATTTCGCTGCCATAACGTGCTGTTCCGGCAACCTTGAAGATATTGTTGCTAAAACGAACGTCGCGCGCCCACCCGTCCCAATTGGTCGCCACCACCATCTGCACGTCCATGCCCTTGCCAACATGGATCACATTCTTCTCGACCAGCGCGTCCGACACATTACCCGACAATTGAAAGATGCGCGTCCCGTCGTTGCGGCTGACATTGTATCGGGCGATGGTGCCCCGATTGCCCAGATTGTCCTTCTCGTTCCGTTTGGGTGAGCAGATGAGGAGGAAGCCGCCGGCATTGTCGTGGCTATAATTGTAGAGGAGAGTGGTCCGTCGCGAATTGAAGTCGGAATCAAATCCCTGCCCGTCATAACGGGTGCGGGTATAGGCGGCCTCGTTCAACTGGATCAGGCTGTTGTCCGTGCTCCATTGCCAGATGCCGGCGCTGTAACCCGGCGCGCGGCTGCCGGCGTAGCGGACGATATTATGTTCGATCAGCGTACCGTCGGTGCCGCGCGGCACGATGCCGTCGCCACCGATATCCTCGACATAATTGTCGCGGATGACGATATCTTCACTGGGAAACCAATTGCTGAACGTCACCCGGTCGCTGATCCCGGCAATGCCGGACCGATCAACGCGCCAGACGATGTTGCGTTCGATGATAAGGTCGCGGAAGCGCGTGGCCAGCTTTTGTCCTGTCGCGCTGAAGACGATGCCGCCATTATCTTTGCGCGCATTGGTGCCGCGCACGTTATGCACATACATATCGGTGACGCGGATGCCCCGCGTGACGCCCCGGTCCTGCGCGGATATCAGGACGCCGTATCGCTGCGCAGGGCTGCTGGCATTGTTGGTGACTTCCAGCCCGCTGATCGTGACATATTCTGCGTTCATTACCGCGACGCCATGAGGCGATATGCCACCGACATCGATGCGCGGGCGCGGACCGATGCCGGTCGCGCCGACGCTGATCGGCGCATTGGCCTTGCCAGACCGGGTGATAGTCAGCGGCTCGTTCCAGGCCGAACCGGCGGCCAGCAGCAACTGATCGCCGGGTTGCAGGGCGACGGTTTTTATCCGCGCTAGAGATTTC
The DNA here is from genome assembly GCA_020051025.1 of Sphingobium sp. GTDB lineage: Bacteria > Pseudomonadota > Alphaproteobacteria > Sphingomonadales > Sphingomonadaceae > Sphingobium. Next base: position 6,379 of record JAGVJS010000301.1, read on the forward strand.
CACGGTTGGGCATCGGACGTTCCGCTGAACCGATCGTCGCCCTTGACCGAATTGACATAATAGGTGGTGGCGAAAGCGGCAGATGGGGCGCCGGCAGCGTAGAGACAGGCTGACAAGGCAAGGGCGCCCCAATATTTACCCAACATTTCTACCTTCGATTACGATGATGTGCATTGCGGCTTTAGCGGCAAGCCGCTGAACGGGAAGTGAAACATGTGATGATGCGTCGCGTTCCCGTCCGACGATCAGACTGCCCAGCAGCCGCAGCCCAGACTGCCCCAGAAGCTCTGTGCATCGGCGGCGGGGACGTGGGCGCCCAGCGCGGCGGCATGGTCATGGCCATGGACCCCGCAGGAGGAGGCGCAGCCACAGGCCGACGCCAGCTTCTTCGCCGTTTCGTCTTTGCGGTAATAGCCGCCAAAGGTCGCGACCGGGGACCAGTCGGGCATGGCCTTGGGCGCTTCGGGCGCCTGCGGGCCATAATCGCCCTCGCCATAGACGATCTTGCCGCCCAATATGGTCAGGACCGATCGCAGATGGGCGATTTCATCCTCCGCCACAGTGAAATAATCGTCCGAGAGCAGGGCGAGATCGGCCAGTTGCCCGGCCTTGACCTGGCCCTTCTTGCCCACCTCGTTGGAAAACCATGTGTTCCTCTCTGTCCACAGGCGCAGTGCGGTTTCGCGGTCGAGGCGGTTGCGCACCGGATAAAGGGTAAGGCCGCCGACCGTCTTTGACGTGACCAGCCAACTCAGGGACACCCATGGGTTGTAGCTGGCGACGCGGGTGGCGTCGGTCCCGGCGCCGACGGGGACGCCCGCCGCCATCATGCGCTTAATCGGCGGCGTGGCTTCGGCGGCCTTTGCGCCATAGCGCTCGACGAAATATTCGCCCTGGAACGCCATGCGATGCTGCACGGCGATGCCGCCGCCCAGCGCCGCTATTCGGTCGATGTTACGCTCGCTGATGGTTTCGGCATGGTCGAAGAACCAGTTCAGCCCCTGCAACGGAATGTCGCGATTGACCTTTTCGAACACGTCGAGCGCGCGGCCGATGGTCTGGTCATAGGTGGCGTGCATCCGCCAGGGCCAGCGCCGTTCGGCCAGCAGGCGGATCACCGGTTCCAGATCGCCTTCCATTTCCGGCGGCATGTCGGGACGGGGAACGCGGAAATCCTCGAAATCCGCGGCGGAATAAACCAGCATTTCGCCCGCGCCATTGTGGCGATAGCTGTCGTCGCCGTCGCCCGGCTTCACCTTGGTTGACCAGTTGGCAAAGTCTTTCAGCTCTTCCTTGGGCTTTTGCGTGAAAAGGTTATAGGCGATGCGCAGGGTGAGTTCGCCATCCTTGTGCAGCTTGTCGATCACGTCATAATCGTCGGGATAATTTTGCGATCCGCCGCCCGCGTCGATCACGCTGGTGACGCCAAGCGAGTTCAATTCGCGCATGAAATGTTTGGTGCTGTTGACCTGATAGTCCTGTGGCAGCTTCGGTCCCTTGGCCAGCGTGGCGTAGAGGATGGTGGCGTTGGGCTGGGCCAGCAGCAGGCCGGTCGGATTGCCCTGTGCATCGCGAACGATCTCGCCGCCCGGCGGGTTTGGCGTGTCCCTGGTATAACCCACGGCGCGCAGCGCGGCCGCGTTCAGCAGCGCGCGATCGTAGAGGTGCAGGATGAAGACCGGCGTATCCGGTGCGACGGCGTTAATTTCATCGATGGTGGGCAGGCGCTTTTCCGCGAACTGATGGTCGGTAAAGCCGCCGACGACGCGCACCCATTGCGGCGGCGGGGTGATTTCTGCCTGGCGCTTCAGCATCGCCATGGCGTCGGCCAGCGTCGGTACGCCTTCCCAGCGCAACTCCATATTATAGTTCAGGCCGCCGCGAATGACATGGATATGGCTGTCGATCAGGCCGGGGATCAGGCGGCGGTTTTTGGCGTCGATCATCTGCGCATCGGGGGAAGCGGCGGCGCGCACCTCCTTCTCGCTACCCACTGCCAGAAACTTGCCGTTCCGGATCGCTACCGCCTGCGCCACCGGATTTTCGCGATCCAGCGTCGTGACCTTCGCATTGGTGATGATGATATCCTTGGGACGCATGGCGAAGCTTTCCGTGGCGGTAAGAAGGGCCGTCGTGGCGGCGGTGGTCAGCGCCTGGCGGCGGGTGAGAAGGCTCATGGGGCGGGTCTTTCCATCTGGATGACACCCTGCTGGATCAGGGGCAAGATCTGCTCGCCCATCAGGATTCCGGCAAGGCCGATCAGGGCGATCACGGGCGGGGCGGGCGATCGGACGCCGATCAGGCTATAGACGATGCCGACCAGCAATCCGGCGCCCAGCGAGAGGAGATAGGCTTTCATGGGATCAATCCTTCGGGCGGAAGGAACGGGAGCCGCCGGGGATAGCGGCTGCCCCTACTTTCAGTGCCCACCTTCGGCGGCGTTGAACATCGTCTTGGCATAGGTGATGCCCAGGCCATAGGCGCCGCCCCATTTGCGGGCGATGCCGGTGGTCATGTCGTAAGTCTCCTCGCGGGCCCAGTCGCGCTGAAGTTCAAGCAGATATTGCAGCGAGGTGATCGGCTTGGCGCCTGCCGCGATCATGCGTTCCACTGCGCGCTCATGGGCTTCTTCGCTGATGTCGCCGCTGGCGTCGGTGATGGCATAGGCCTCGAACCCCTGTTCGATGGCGGACAGGACGGGGCCGACGATGCACACACTGGTCCACAGCCCTGCGAACACGATGCGCTCCTTGCCGATGCGGTTCACTTCCTCGATGACGGCGGCGTCTTCCCAGCTGTTCATGCTGGTGCGGTCGAGCATCGGCTGATTGCCGAAGGCTTCGGTGATTTCGCTGAACATCGGGCCGGAAAAGCTCTTTTCCGCGACGGTGGTAAGGATGGTCGGCACCTTGAAGCCGGCGGCGGCATTGGACACCAGCGTGGCATTGTTGCGTAGCAGTTCGGGCGCGATCGACTTGGTGGCGAAGGCCATTTGCGACTGGAAGTCGATCAGGACGAGTGCGTGGTTGCCGGGCGAGAGCAGCGCCTTGGCGGGGGTCGGGATGGCGGTGATGGTCATGGCGAATAGTCCTTCCTGAAATTGTCCTGCGCCCGTTGGTTTGAGCTGATGTCGGTCTAACCGCCGTCATAACTTTCAAACAGGCGGATAAATTGCTCCAGAACATTCCATAATTTTGAAAAGTTGGGACGTCGCTTGCCGCCGCAATGGGCATGGGATGGCGTCTTTGGCACCAGCGGGAACGGCCTTTGCCTGTCACGCCGAAGGCGAATTGCCATCGACACGGTTAAGTTATTAAAAACCAATATCTTATACATAAAGCTCATCGGCCCGTCGCTCTCGGCGTCTGGTTGAACCACCATGCCTCCGTCGCACTGCTTGTCTCATGCAGTATGACGGACTGATCGAGTGACTAGTCTACGTGCAGCCTTCCCCTCTCACGCGCCTGACCGAATGGCTCCTCGATTCGAGGACCAGGGTGCCAGCCGTGATCTCGGATCAGCTGAAAAACGGTCTTTTTTCCTCGCTGCCGATTTTCCTGGGCGGCGTTCTCAATGCCACCGCGGTGGCGACGATTGCGGCCTGGCGCCATCCCGTCCCGCCCTTTCTTGGCTGGCTGTTGTTCGAAATCGGCCTGGGCCTCATCCGGATGACAGTCCTCATCCATGGCAAGAGGCGGATGGCCGCGGGCGAGACACCGCCGCGCGGCCTGTCTGCGCTTCTTTCCTGCCTCTGGGCCTTTTCCGTCGGCATCGGCACTTCGCTCTGCATATTGTCGGGCGACTGGATATTGGCGACGATCGCTTGCCTGTCGGCAGCGGCAATGGTGTGCGGCATATGTCTGCGCAACTTCGGCACGCCTCGGCTGGCGGCCACCATGGTCTTTCTGGCGCTCGGACCCTGCGCCGTCGCGGGCAGCCTGACCGCCGATCCGGTCCTGCCGGTGATCAGCGTGCAATTGCCGATCTTCATGCTGACCATCTTCTCGGCTTCCTTCGCCCTGCACAAGATGCTGGTGTCCTGGATGACCGCGCTAGCCGACCTGGAGCGTAGCGAATCCCTGACCGAAACTATCCTCCATTCCAGCCCCGACCATATGTTGATCCTGGAAGAGGATTTTCGGATCATATTTTACAACCAGCCCGAAGGCGGATTGGCGGCGGACGATCTGATCGGCCGCAACTGGCTGGAAGAGGTTGCAGAGCATGATCGGCCCGCAGCGCAAAAGGCACTGGTCCAGGCCAAGGCCAGCCAGCCGGCGAACCTGATCCTCAGCCTGATGCCGGTTACGGAACTGGCGCCTGAACTTATGAAGCGGCGCTGGTTCGATATTGCGATCAACAAGACGTCGGATGCCTCGGGTCGGCTGATCGTCGTTGCCCGCGACATCACCCATCAGAAGAAGTCGGAGGAAAAGGCCGTATGGATGGCGCAACATGATGCGCTGACCGGCCTGCCCAATCGCGCGCTGCTACAGGATCATCTCGACCAGACATTGGCGAATGTCGGGCGGGATATGGAGGCCGCGATGCTCATCATCGACGTCGACAATTTCAAGACGATCAATGACAGCGTCGGTCATGACGGCGGCGACGCGCTGCTTTGCGCCTTTGCCGAACGGCTGCGCGCGGCTGTCGCGG
>JAGVJS010000199.1 GCA_020051025.1 Sphingobium sp.
CCAGCAGGTTGCGGGCGCGGGCATAATAGCCAAGGCCGGCCCAGGCAGCCATCAGGTCGGCGTCTTCGGCAGCGGCCAGATCCTGCACCGTGGGCCAGCGCTCCGTGAATTTGGCGAAATAGGGGCCGACGGCGGCGACCGTCGTCTGTTGCAGCATCACTTCGGACAGCCAGACCCGATAGGGATCGGCGGCGTTGCTGCCCGGCAGCGCGCGCCAGGGCAGGCGCCGGGCGTGCACATCATAATGAGCGAGCAGGTCGCCCGCGATTTTTCTGTCTCTACCCTCGACGCGCATGCCGGCCCTATGCCATTAAGTGCGCCATGACGGAACGCCCGGTCCCCCCGAAATATAAGAGTCGTGCCAAGGCACCGGCCGAGCGCCCGCGCACTGGCGCGCCGCGCGCGATCGCCGACCTGATGCCGGATATCGGCCGCGCCGCCTTCCGCAAGTTCGGCTTTGTCCAGTCCAGCATCGTCACCCGCTGGGCAGAGATTGTCGGCAGCCATTATGCCGGGATTTCCGTCCCCGAATCGATCCGCTTCCCGGTGGGGCAGAAGGCGGGCGGCACGTTGCAACTGACGGTGATGAGCGGCCATGCGCCGATGATCCAGCATATGCTGCCCGATATCGTCGAGCGGGTGAACCGCTTCTTTGGCTATGCCGCAGTGTCGAAGGTCGCGATGCGACAGGGCGAGGTCCAGCCGATGCGGGCCGAGCGCCGGCCGCCGCCCCGCAACCTCAAGCCCATTCCGGTCGAACTGGGCGATTCGCTGCGAGATATTGGCGACCCGGAATTGCGCGCCGTGCTCGAATCGCTGGCGCAGGGGCTTGCCAACAGCAGCGGATTGCCGAAAATTAATTAGAGCGATGGCGGATCGGATGGCACTGCTTTCCATTCGCTGCCCATGACATCTATTCGGCTCCGGTTCAGCGGAGCCTTTCTACGGACGCGCCTCATGAAGAAACTGCTCCTGCCGCTTGCCCTGCTCGTCGTTCCCGCCGCTTTGGTCGCCGCGCCTGCCGCCAACTGGGTGAGCCGGGTGGTGCTGTCGCCGATCGGCGGGCACCTGATGGGCAATCCCGCCGCGCCGACCAAGCTGGTCGAATATGTCAGCTATACCTGTTCGCACTGCGCCCATTTCGTCGGCGAGGCGAGCGCGCCGCTCAAGACCGGCTATGTGAAGGGCGGCAAGGTCAGCGTCGAAGTGCGCAACGCGGTGCGCGACAAATATGACCTGACCGCTGCGCTGCTGGCCCGTTGCGGCGGTACGGCCCGCTTCATGGGCAATCATGAGGCGCTGTTCGCCAACCAGACGGCGTGGATGCCGCAGATCGAGGCCTATGACGGCGGCACCGACAAGCCGGCCGACCAGACCGCCGCGCTCAAGGATATCGGGCAGAAGACCGGCCTGTACGCGTTGATGAACAAGCGCGGCTTCACCAATGCGCAGCTGGATGCCTGTATCGCCAATCCGGCGTCGATGAAGCAGGTGCTGGCGATGACCGACGAGGCGTGGAACAAGGCGAAGATCGGCGGCACCCCCGGTTTCGTCGTCAACGGCACGAAGGTGGAGGGGGCGACCTGGGCGATCCTTCAGGCCGCATTGCCCCGCGCCGCGCGCTGATCTAAACCCTTTTCATTCAGTCCTGTCATCGGAGCCTTGCCCGTCGTGAAAGCCTTTTCCGGTATAGCCCTTGCCGCCCTCAGCGTCGCCCTCAGCCTGACCCTCGCCGCCTGCGGCAAGAATGAGGAGGCTGCCAAGCCCGCCGGCGAACCGGTCGCCGCCGTCGCCGCGCCTGCCGGCACCAGCTGGTCGGAAACGATCGCGGAAACGCCCGATGGCTATTTCGTGATGGGCAATCCGTCGGCCAAGGTGAAGCTGGTGGAATATGGCTCCTACACATGCAGCCATTGCAAGGATTTCTCGGCTGAGGCGTCGGAGGAGATCAAGAAGATCGTCGACACCGGCAAGATGAGCTTCGAATTCCGCACCTATCTGCGCGATCCGATCGACCTGACCACCGCGCTGCTGGCCCGTTGCGGCGGCAAGGATATCTTCTATCCGCTGTCGGAGCAGTTTTTCGCCAACCAGTCGGCAATGTTCGAGAAGGTGCAGGGCAATGAGGCCGCCTTCCAGGGCGTCGACAAGCTGCCCCCGGCGCAGCGCCCCGGCGCGATCGCGCAGATTGCGGGCCTGGTCGAATATGCGCAGCAGCGCGGCATTTCCGCCGATCAGGCCAAGCAGTGTCTGGCCGACACCGCCATGGCCGAAAAGCTGGCCAAGAATGTCGAGAAGGCCAATAATGACTATCAGATCCAGGGCACGCCCAGTTTCCTGATCAACGGCGTGCTGCTGGACAACGTCGCCAGTTGGTCCGCGCTGTCGCCCAAGCTCAAGGAAGCGGGACTCTGATTGCGCCGGAGGAGGCTGACAGGCGCGCTTGCGCATGAAGGAACCGGGGTGGGTGGCTGCCCCGGTTTTTCGTCATGCAGATAAAGCGGCTGAAGCTCTCCGGCTTCAAGAGCTTCGTCGATGCGACGGAGTTGCGGATCGAACCGGGGCTGACCGGCATCGTCGGCCCCAATGGCTGCGGCAAGTCCAACCTGCTGGAAGCGATCCGGTGGGTGATGGGCGAATCCAGCGCTAAATCCATGCGCGGCGGCGGCATGGAGGATGTGATCTTCGCGGGCACCGCCACGCGGCCACAGCGCGACTTTGCCGAAGTGTCGCTGCTCACCATCCAGGAACAGGGCGAGCTGTTTTCCGCGGTCGACGTCGGCGCGGACGGCGAACTGGAGGTCACGCGCCGGATCGAGCGCGGGGCGGGCAGCGCCTATCGCGCCAATGGCAAGGATGTCCGGGCGAAGGACGTGTCGCTGGTCTTCGCCGACGC
>JAGVJS010000064.1 GCA_020051025.1 Sphingobium sp.
ACCACGGCAAAGCCCTGCGTCGCCGCGCCGCCCCGCGCCGCCTCGATCGCGGCATTGACGCCCAGCAACCGGGTCTGCCGCGCAATCGCGCCCAATTCCTCGCTAATATCGCCCACCGCCTCGATCACGGTCAGGAACTGGCGCAAATGCCCCTCCAGCCCGGTGACATGCTCGACCAGCCCCGCCACCTCGCCCAGCGACAGGCCAATCACATCATGCCCGTCGGCGATGATCCGCCCGGCCCGCCGCGCGGTCAGGCTCAGTTCCTGCGCGGCGGCCACACTCTCATTCTGGCTCGCCGCCAGCGTCGCCATATTGGCCTGCAAATCGGCCAGATGCGCCGCATCCCCCTGAATGCGGCGATTCAGCTCGCTCAGATAGCCAGCCGTCTCGCTGCACTGCAATGCGATGTCGCCTGACCGTTCCCCCAGGTCAGCCAACAAGTCCCTGTTTTCCAACTGCGCCCCGCCAAAATCTATTGTGACTGGATGATGACGGATTAACCATGCGCTGCAACACTTAAAATTCGGACAATCCCCGATCGCCGCGACAGCTTGCATCCCCGCCCCGGCTGGCCGACAAGCGATGCCATGCTGCTCAACTTCCTCGACGCCCTCCGCGCCGCCGGCATCAACGCCAGCATCAAGGAGCATCTGCTGCTGCTGGAGGCGCTGGACCGCGACGTCATCGCCCGCCGGCCGGAGGATTTCTATTATCTCGCCCGCGCCACCTATGTGAAGGATGAAGGACTGCTCGACCGGTTCGATCAGGTCTTCGCGCGCGTGTTCAAGGGCGTGCTGGGTCAGGACGGCCTCGAAACCGACATCCCCGAAGAATGGCTGCGTCTCGTCGCCGAAAAATATCTCAGCCCGGAGGATATGGAGAAGATCCAGTCGCTCGGCGACTGGGACAAGATCATGGAGACGCTGAAAAAACGGCTGGAGGAGCAGAAGGAACGGCATCAGGGCGGCAACAAATGGATCGGCACCGGCGGCACCTCCCCCTTCGGCCATGGCGGCTATAATCCGGAGGGCGTGCGCATCGGCGGAGAGAGCCGCCACAAGCGCGCCATCAAGGTCTGGGAAAAGCGTGAATTCGCGAACCTAGACAGCACGAAACAACTCGGCACCCGCAATATCAAGGTCGCCCTGCGCCGCCTGCGCCGCTTCGCGCGGGAGGGCGCCGCGGACGAACTCGACCTGGATGAAACCATTCGCGGCACCGCGCGGCAGGGCTGGCTGGACATCCGCATGCGTGCCGAACGGCATAATGCGGTCAAGCTGCTGCTCTTCCTCGACGTCGGCGGATCGATGGACCCGTTCATCACGCTCTGCGAAGAACTTTTCTCCGCCGCCACCGGCGAGTTCAAGAATATGGAATTCTTCTACTTCCACAACTGCCTGTACGAAGGCGTGTGGAAGGATAATCGCCGCCGCTTTTCTGAACGCATCCCGACCTGGGATATCCTCCACAAATATGGCCATGACTATAAGGTCATCTTCGTCGGCGACGCGGCGATGAGCCCCTATGAGATCAGCCATGCCGGCGGATCGGTCGAACATATGAATGAGGAAGCCGGCGCCGTCTGGCTCGACCGCATCACCCGCACCTATCCCGCTGCTGTCTGGCTCAACCCCACATCGCAGGCCCATTGGGGCTATAGCCAGTCGACCAGGATGATCCGCGACCTGATGAACGACCGCATGTATCCGCTCACGATCGAAGGGATAGACGCGGCCATGCGGGAATTGACGCGCAAGCGGTAGCGGCTTGGGGTTCAACAGCTTATATCCCGCCAGACCCCTTATCTGGAGAAGCTTCGCCATGTTCACCCGGTGGCCGATCATTGCGCTGATGGCGCTGGCGCCGGCCCCCTCGTTCGCCGCCACACCGCCGACAGAAGGCACCATGGCTGTCGAGGCGCAGGCCGGTCAGGATCTTTTCCGCGACGCCGCGGCCGGCGCGCTGGCGGACAAGGGCTTCACCCTGCTGGATGGCGCCGGCCATGCCGCCTTCACGATGAAACTGGCCGTCACCGTCACGGAGGTCGGGACCGTGGACGCAAAGGTCGCGCCTACTGGCGCGAAAGTCGAGAATGGCGGCTTGCGCAACGGTGTCGGATCGGCGGTCAGGATCGCGGTGCCCACCGGCAAGTCCCGCACCGTGGCCCTCGAACGCACGCAACTCGACATGGTTCTGCGCAAGCGTGGCGAGACGGACGTGCTGTGGCGCGGGTCCGCCGTGACGGTGCGCAATTCCGCCACGCCGGGCAACATCGCCGCCGACCTCAGCAACGCCTTGCTGCGCCAGTATCCCAGCCAGTCCGACGCAGTGATCGGCGTGCCATAAGAAGGCTCGCTGTCCTACATCGGGCCGCCCTGCTATCCTGCGGCCGGGACTTTCCGATAGGATCAGTCCGGCGCAATAAAATGTCCGAATAAGCGCGAAATGTGCGAAGTTAAGGCTCGAACAAGACCCCGCCGGTCATCGGCTCCGGCGCCCCGGTCGTCCCCGGAAAGCTAATCGCCTGTCCCCGCAAATGCCGCACCGCCATATAGGCAAAGCCCTGCGCCTCCAGCGCATCGCCATCCCAGCCAAGACCATCGACGCTCAATATCTGCGCCCCGGTCCGCGCCGCCAGCATCGCCATCAGTGTGCCATTATGCCGCCCGCCGCCCGCGACATGGATCTGCGCCGGTTGCGCTGGCAGATGCGCGATGGCCCGCGCCACCGCCGCTAG
>JAGVJS010000410.1 GCA_020051025.1 Sphingobium sp.
CCGCACGATGTCATAGGGCGCCTCGGTCGAGGTGACGCGGCCGGCGCGCATGGTAAGGACGCGACCGAAATCCTCCGGCCGGGCGCCTTCGATCATGGTCGACACGCCCAGCTGGTTCAGCAGATGGCCGAAGCTGTCGACGTCGGCGAGGCGCGGCAGATTGCGCAGCGTCACCGGCTCGTCAGTCAGCAACGCGCAGGGCAGCAGCGTCAGGGCGGCGTTCTTTGCGCCGGAGATGGGAAGGCGGCCGTTGAGCGTGTTGCCGCCGCGGATGTGAATGCGGTCCATTGGGCAGGGTTAATAACGTGTAATGCGCCCCGCGCAAGGCGGCTGCGGGGTCATTTGACAGCGCAATCCGGCCAGACCGGCGGCAATGTGAAACATTATTGCAAAGCGCGGCCCGACCTTGATCGAGTTTAGTGCGCGTTCTGAAAATGCAGCCAAAAGGCGGATAGGGCGTTCTGCCATCGTAACGACAACAGGAAAAAGGTGTTTTTGGTGGCAACGAGTTGTTTCGCGGAAAGGCTGGCAAAACAGGTGCCGCTGTCAGATGCGGAAAAGAAGGCATTGGCCCGGCTCGAAGAAAATCCGCGCAAGGTGAAGCGCGGCGCGATGATCCAGCGCGTCAACGAGACGGTGACGGAATTGTTCGTGCTGCGCGAAGGCCGGGTGATGAGCTATGTCATCCTGCCCGATGGCAGCCGGCAGATATTGCGCGTCTACTTCCCCGGCGATTTCATCGGATCGGCCAGCACCATCTATAGCAAGGCGCCCGAATCGCTGGTCGCCCTGTCGGATGCGATCGTCTGTCCGTTCGACAAACATGCGCTGCGCCGGCTGCTGGACGAATATCCGCGGGTCGCAGCGCTGCTGTTCCTGCTGTCCAATGCGGAGCGGGTCGCGATGACCGACCGGCTGGCCGCGCTGGGCCGGACGTCGGCCAAGGCGCGGGTCGCCTCCTTCCTGCTCGACATGTTCGACCGGCTGCGCGTGACGGACGACAGCATCACCGACAGTTTCGACCTCAAGCTGACGCAGGAAGAGATCGGCGATTCGATCGGCCTGACGTCGGTGCATGTGAACCGCATGATCCGCCAGATGGAGCAGGAAGGCCTTATCAGCCGCTCCAACGGACGCATCATGCTGCTGGACATGGCCCGGCTGGAAGAGATCGGCCATTATACCAACCGGCACAAGGACATGGATCTGGATTGGTTGCCGGTCGGCTGACTTGGAGATCGGCTGTCGGCGCGATACGTCAGGCCAGCAGTTCGACATCCCAATAAAGCCAGTCGTGCCAGCTTTCGTGCAGATAGCCGGGCGGGAAGGCCCGGCCATGTTCCTGCAACTGCCAGCTGGTCGGGCGGATCGGCTGGACGTGCAGGCTCATACCCGCTTCCTTCGGTGTGCGCCCGCCCTTTTTAAGGTTGCAGGGCGAACAGGCCGTCGCGACATTTTCCCATGTCGTGCGCCCGCCCGCGCGGCGTGGCACGACATGGTCGAAGGTCAGGTCGCTCGACACGCCGCAATATTGGCAGGCAAACTTGTCGCGCAGAAACAGGTTGAAGCGGGTGAAAGCCGGATGTTCGGACGGGCGCACATATTGTTTGAGCGCGATGACCGAGGGGATCTTCATTTCCAGACTGGGGCTGTGGACCTGCCGCTCATAGCTGGCGATAATGTCCACCCGATCGAGGAACACCGCCTTGATCGCCGTTTGCCAGGGCCAGAGGCTGAGCGGATAATAGCTGAGCGGCGTGAAATCCGCATTCAGAACAAGCGCCGGACAGTTTTCCGGGTGTCGTATGAGGTCGGGATGGTACATAAAAACCTTCTTCCCCCTTGCCCCCGCCGCTGATCGTCCAGCAAGGTGACAAGGGCATGACAGCATTAACGAATATCTCCCGTCAAGAGCCTGTATGACTCATCTTACCGCACCACAGCATATGGTGACCCGCTTTGCCCCCAGCCCCACCGGATTGCTGCATGTCGGCCATGGCTGGTCGGCGCTGATGGCCATGGACATGGCGCGCGCGGCGGGCGGCGCCTTTCGCCTGCGGATCGAGGATATAGACGGCACACGGAATCGGCCCGAACATGTCGCGGGGATATTGGCCGACCTGCGCTGGTTGGGCGTGGAATGGGATGGCGAAGTCGTTTTCCAGTCGCAACGGCTGGACCGCTATGACGCGGCGCTGGATCGTTTGCGGGCAGAGGGCTTGCTCTATCCCTGTTTCTGCACCCGCGCGGATATACAGGCCAGCCTGACCGCGCCGCATGGACCGGAGGGGCCGGTCTATCCGGGGACGTGCCGGGGGTTGTCCGCAGAGGAGCGGACACAGCGGATTACAGCGGGTGCGCCCCATGCCTGGCGGATCGACATGGGCCGCGCGGTGGAGTTGGCGGGGCCACTCCATTGGACAAGCCTGCCCCCTCCCGTTCGGGCTGAGCCTGTCGAAGCCCGTTCCTTGTCGTTAGAAAGACAAGGCCCTTCGACAAGCTCAGGGCGAACGGACCGGATAAGTGCCTGCCCCCTCACCCATGGCGATGTGGTGCTGGCGCGCAAGGATGCGCCGGCCAGCTATCATCTGTCCTGCACGCTGGACGACGCCGCCATGGGCGTGACCCATGTGCTGCGCGGCGACGACCTCCATGGTGCGACGGATGTGCACCGGCTGATCCAGGCGCTGCTGGACCTAGCCAGCCCTGCTTATATCCATCACCCGCTGCTGCTGGCGCATCCGCACCACCGGATCGCTGATCATGTGCGTGCCGAGCATCGGGAGCAATTCGTAGGATTTGCCCGCCATGAACAGCGCGTCGGCCAGTTGCAGCGTGTGCTGAAAGTAGACGTTGTCGTCGGTGAGTCCGTGGATGAGCAGCAGCGGGCGGCGCAGCTCCCCGGCGTAGGTCGTCACATTGCTCACGCGATAGGCCTCGGGGTTCCTCTGGGGGAGACCGAGGTAGCGCTCGGTGTAGTGCGTGTCGTAGTTTTCCCACGTGACGACCGGAGCGCCGGCGACGCCCGCGCGGAAGAAGTCCCCGCGGCGGACCGTCGCCATCGCGGCGAAGTAGCCGCCGAACG
>JAGVJS010000257.1 GCA_020051025.1 Sphingobium sp.
AAGCGCAACGCTGCGCCATTACCCCTCCACCATTCGCTGCGCGAACGGTCCCCCTCCCCCCGCTACGCGCGGGGAGGATTTTATCTCCAAAATTGGTCGATGGGCGACGTTTCACTCCCTGTTTTCCCCCGTTTTGCATAGCCGGCGGCTGTGTCACCTTCGCCGCCATCACCCTGGCGTGACCTTGCCAGGCCTCCCTTTGCCGCGCCCATCCCCCATCCTCCGGCTGCACGCCCCTCTCCCGCTCATAGATCGCAAAGCAAATCTTGTTGCATCATGGATCGCGGGCCTGTTGCTTCGGCAATATAAGCCCCGCTAAAGCCATCGGCATGACGGCGCCCTCCCCTCCCCGCCACCCGCTGCATTTTCCCAATTTCCGGGCCTATCTGGTGGGGCGGCTGTGCGCGGTGCTGGCGCAATACAGCATGATGATCGTGCTGGCGTGGCAGGCCTATAATATCGCGCGGGAAACGATGACGACGGCCGGCGCCTCGGCGCAATTGGGCCTGATCGGTCTGGCGCAATTCCTGCCGCTCTTCTTCCTGACGCCGATCACCGGATGGGTCGCGGATCATTATGACCGGCGCATCATCACCCGCATCACGCTGGCCCTGCTGACCACGGCCTCCGCGCTGCTGGCCTTTGCCACCTATGAAGGCTGGGTCAGCCTGCCCCTGATCTTCGGCATTGCCGTCATCGTCGGTATCACCCGCGCCTTTAACGGCCCGGCCTATGGCGCGCTGGCACCCAATCTGGTGCCGCCCGCCATACTGCCCAACGCCATCGCCATATCCAGCGTCGCCTGGCAGACGGGCATGATCGCCGGACCGGCCGTGGGCGGCTATGCCTATGCGGCGACGCCCTGGGGCGCCTATGCGCTGGCGGCCGCCCTGTACAGCGTGGCGCTGGTCGGCATGCTGATGATCGGCAAGGTGCCCCAGCCGCCCCGCGACACCAGCCGGCATCCGATCCGCCAGATGATCGACGGCTTTGCCTATGTGAAGGGCAACCGGCTGGTGCTGGCCACGATCACGCTGGACCTGTTTGCCGTGTTGCTGGCGGGCGCGACGGCGCTGCTGCCCGTCTATGCCCGTGACATATTGCATGTGGGATCGACCGGTCTGGGCCATCTGGCCGCCGCGCCCGGCATCGGCGCAGCGGCGACGGCGCTCTGGTTCTCCTTCCGCCCGATGAAGACCGAAGTCGGCCTCAAGATGCTGGGCGCAGTCATCCTGTTCGGCCTGTCCACCATCGCCTTCGGCTGCACGGCCTTCCTGCCGCGCGAGATCGCGGTGGAAGCCGGCGTCGCCGCGCTGGTGGTGCTGGGCAGCGCAGACATGGTATCGGTGTTCGTGCGCCAGTCGCTGGTACAGATCCATACGCCGGACGCCATGCGTGGCCGCGTGTCGAGCCTGTCGCAACTCACCATTTCTGCGTCGAACGAACTGGGCGAGGCGGAGTCCGGCTTCCTGGCCGCCATGGTCGGTCCGGTTGCAGCGGTGATCGGCGGCGGCATCGGTGCTATCATCATCACCATCCTTTGGGCGCGACTCTTTCCCGAATTGCGCCTTGCACGTAGCTTCGATCCACCCGACATCGGGCGAGCGGAAAACAGCTTGGAGAAGACACAATGAAGGCTGCCACGATTCTCGAAACCATCGGCAATACGCCGCATGTGCGCATCAACCGCCTGTTCGGTGATGCCGAAGTGTGGATCAAGTCGGAACGGTCGAACCCCGGCGGATCGATCAAGGACCGCATTGCGCTGGCCATGATCGAAGCGGCCGAAGCCAGCGGCGAATTGCAGCCCGGCGGCACGATCATCGAACCGACATCGGGCAATACCGGCGTGGGCCTGGCCATGGTCGCCGCGGTGAAGGGCTATAAGCTGGTGCTGGTCATGCCCGAAAGCATGTCGATCGAGCGCCGCCGCCTGATGCTGGCCTATGGCGCCAGTTTCGACCTGACGCCGCGCGAAAAGGGCATGAAGGGCGCGATCGAGCGCGCGCTGGAACTCGTGTCGCAAACGCCGAACAGCTGGATGCCGCAGCAGTTCGAGAACCCCGCCAATATCGACGTGCATGTCCGCACCACCGCCCAGGAAATCCTGGCCGACTTCGCCGATGCGCCGATCGACGCGCTGATCACCGGCGTGGGCACGGGCGGCCATATCACCGGCGTCGCCGAAGTGCTGAAGAAGGCATGGCCCAATCTGAAGGTCTATGCGGTCGAGCCGACCCTGTCGCCGGTCATCAGCGGCGGCCAGCCTGGCCCGCACCCGATCCAGGGCATCGGCGCCGGCTTCATCCCCGCCAACCTGCACACGCAATTGCTGGACGGCGTGATTCAGGTCGATCCGGCCGATGCCAAGGATTATGCCCGCCGTGCCGCGACGCAGGAGGGGCTGCTGGTCGGCATCTCGTCCGGCGGCACGCTGGCGGCAATCGCGCAGAAACTGAAGGAACTGCCCGCCGGCAGCCGCGTGCTGGGCTTCAACTATGACACCGGCGAACGCTATCTGTCGGTGCCGGACTTCCTGCCGGAATAGGATTAAGATAATCCGGCCGCCGTTCGTACCGGGCGTGTCGAAGCGGGTGCGCGACATAAGACTTGTCTGCCCCCTTCGACAGGCTCAGGGCGAACGCATGTGGAAAGCCGAACACGCGTGACTCGATTCAGTAGCTCCACCCTCCTGTCCTGGATCGTCTGGGCTTTGCTCTTCGTCGGCCTGCCCATGGCCGTTGCATCCTGGGAAAGCAGACACCGTTCCGCCGGTACGCCCAATCGCGTTGCCACGGCAGCACCGGCCAAGCGGCCAACGTCACCGCCACCTGCCGTGGAGCCGGTCGAGGTCTATGCACTGGAGCGGGATCAGGCGATGACGCTCAATGCCGCCATCCCCTTTTCCCGCGATCCCAATCCCCCTGCCCTGCCGTTTCTGTTTTCCGGCGGGGAAAGCGACCTGGCCCGAGCGGTCGATTGCCTGGCCGCCGCCCAGATTTTCGAGGCTGGTGACGACGCCGTTGGCGAGCAGGCGGTCGCACAGGTCGTGCTGAACCGGGTGCGCCATCCCGCTTTCCCCAAAACGGTGTGCGGCGTGGTGTTCCAGGGGCAGGAGCGCAGCACCGGCTGTCAGTTCACCTTCAGCTGCGACGGGGCGCTGGCACGCACGCCGGGACCGGCCGCCTGGGCGCGAGCGCAGGAGATCGCCCGCAGCGCACTGGCAGGCAAAGTCTATAAGCCGGTGGGCCTTGCAACCCATTACCATACCAACTGGGTCGTCCCCTATTGGAGCAGCAGCCTGGACAAGGTCACGGCGGTCGGCACCCATCTCTTCTTCCGCTGGCGCGGATGGTGGGGCACGCCGCCCGCCTTTCGCAAGAGCGCCGACCCCGGCGAGCCGCTGATTGCCCGGATCGCGGCGTTTTCCATCGCGCATCGCGATG
>JAGVJS010000346.1 GCA_020051025.1 Sphingobium sp.
CGGCTGGCGGTTTCACGGGCCGACGACCGCCCGCCACCTCGATAGTCGCGAAAACCATATTTGGCGTCATAGGCATAGTCGGCATGGCCGGGGCGGTATGCCTTGGCCACGTCCGAATAATCTTTCGACCGCTGGTCGGTATTCTCGATCATCAGGCTGATCGGCGTGCCGGTGGTGCGCCCTTCGAACACGCCTGACAGGATGCGGACCTCGTCCGCTTCGCGCCGCTGGGTGGTGAATTTGGAGGTGCCGGGTTTGCGCAGATCAAGCCAGGGCTGAATGTCCGCCTCGCTCAATTCCAGCCCCGGAGGACAGCCATCCACCACCGCGCCGATGGCAGGACCATGACTCTCGCCCCAGGTGGTGAAGCGGAAGACGCGACCGAAACTGTTGAAACTCATTCTGCTGCTTCACTATCCCAATCGGAGCCGAACCGCTGCGCCATATAGCGTACGCTGCCGAAACGGCCAGCCAGCAGTCCTTCGACCGTCAGGTCGGCATCCAGTTCTTCCCAATGCAGGCCGAAACCGGCGCCTGCAATCTCCACTTTGTCAAGCTGATCGGCGCTCGCCTGCTCCAGCCCCTGCGCCAGGGTGGCGGGGAAGGAGAAGGTGGCGCCGCTGAACAGATCGATGATGATATGCCCACTGCCCCGGTCATAGCGCGCAGCACGGGCGCGTGGCTTGATCGCCAGATCATGCTCGCCCCGCCGCACGGCCTCTTCGAACTGGGACTGGGTCAGTTCACCCATGAATGTCGCGCCACCTTTCGAGCAGATAGTCCCGCTTTTCTCGCACAATATCGAGAGCGCGTCGACTCTCGCGCCGGTCGGCCCCGACAATCCGAACAACCTCCGCCGCGCCATCCTGCCCAACAAAGGCGATCTTGGTTTCGCCATCGCCAAAGACATGGACATGCGGCGGGGGACGGTCGTCGGTATAGATCACCACGCGAAGATTGGCTTCGCGCAGGACCGTCGGCACTGTTTCTTATTTATCCAGCGCGATGTCCGGTGCGTCTTCTGCCTTCATGCCGATGACGTTGTAGCCCGCGTCGACATGGTGGATTTCGCCGGTCACGCCCGACGCCAGGTCAGACAATAGGTACAGGCCCGCGCCGCCGACATCCTCGATCGTCACATTGCGGCGCAGCGGCGAGTTCAGCTCGTTCCACTTGAGGATATAGCGGAAGTCGCCGATGCCGCTGGCGGCCAGCGTCTTGATCGGGCCGGCGGAGATGGCGTTCACGCGGATATTTTCCGGCCCCAAGTCCATCGCCAGATATTTGACGCTGGTTTCCAGCGCCGCCTTGGCCACGCCCATGACGTTATAATGCGGGATGACCTTTTCCGCGCCATAATAGCTGAGCGTCAGCAGGCTGCCGCCATCCTTCATCAGCTTGCGCGCGCGCGCCGTGACGGCGACGAAGCTGTAGACCGAGATGTTCATGGTCAGCAGGAAATTGTCGAGGCTGGTGTCGGCATAGAGGCCGCGCAGCTCATTCTTGTCGGAAAAGCCGATGGCGTGGACGACGAAGTCCAGCTTGCCCCAGCGCGCCTCGATCTCCGCAAAGGCCGCGTCCAGCTTGTCCATGTCGGACACGTCGCAATCGATCAGGAAATCGGACCCGACCTGCTCAGCGAGCGGACGGACCCGCTTGGCCAGCGCATCGCCCTGATAGGAGAAAGCGAGTTCCGCGCCCTGCGCGTGCAGCTGCTTCGCAATGCCCCAAGCGAGCGACTTGTCGTTCGCCAGCCCCATGATGAGCCCGCGCTTTCCTGCCATCAAGCCTGTCATAATCTTATTCCGTTCCCTTTGTCCTGCGCGATCGGCTGCTCATCCTCTTCGGGGAATTCCGCCAGCGCCGCGTTCAATTCCGCGCCAATTACCACGCCAAGCCCGACGAGAAAGAAAAAAATGAGGGTGATCATGACACCGGCCAGACTGCCATAGGTGCGACCATAGCCGCCCAGCAACGCCAAGGTGGGCGGCAACAGCAGCGTCGTGCCATACCACCAGAGCGATGTCGCCACCGCGCCCGGCCATTTGGGAAAGCGGCGCGACTTGTAGGCCGTGGGGGTCAGCGCCACGAACAAGGACCAGAGCGCGACGCATAATATGCCCATCGGCACCAGCTTGGCCGACGCCACAAGCGCGATCGCATCATCCGCCCAGGGGAGAATCTGGTGCAGAAACTGGTCCACGCCGGTGATCGCAACCTGAAGCGAGAAAGCGAACATCACCAGAAAGACGCTGACCAGGGTGATGCCGATCGCGCCGAGCCGGTAGCGCCAGAAGGGCTTGGTGCTTTTCGTGCCATAGGCGCGGCGGAGAATATCGCGGATCGTTTCAATAAGGCTGCCTACGGTCCACAGACCCACGACGCCGCCCAGCCAGAGCAGAGGCCCGGTCCGCGCAGTCAGCACATCGTTGATCGGCTGACGCACCACATCGGCGACGCCACGCGGGACGGTATAGAGAAAGGCGTTCACCGCCTGCACGCCGTCTTCGGTCCGGCCGAAGATGCTGGCCACCGCCGCCGCGACGATGAAGAAAGGGAAAAGCGTCATCAACGACAGATAGGCAAGGTTGCCGGCGTGGATGAAGCCATCGCTATAGGTGCCGACAAGCACCCGCTTCATCACCTCGAACGGCTGGGTGCCGGGCCGCACCCGGTCGATCTGCCGATGGAAATGCGCACGCGCCTCTTGGCCCATCTGACGGCGGGATTCGGGCGAAAGGGGCGACGGCATCGGCATGAAAGGCTAAACGCCTGCTGCCTGACATTGGAGCCATGGTGCTCCTGCGAAGGCAGGAGCCCAGGATGCAGGCGCGCGCCGTTCGACCCTGGGCTCCTGCTGTCGCAGGAGCACATATTGCGGCTGCTCGCGCACTAAACCCCTAGCGCCGCACGTACCGCACGCCCATCGGTCCAGCCTTCGACAAAGACCGTCAGGGCAGGATCATCCGCCGGCACGTCGATCTGGAGCGTGACCAGCTGGTCGCCGCGCTGGCCGTCCTTGCCGGTGAAGCCGCGACCGCGCAGGCGCAGCGTCTTGCCCGATGTCACGCCGGGCGTCACGCCCAGCATCACCGGACCATCGACGGTCGGCACCTTGACCTTGCCGCCCTTCACCGCCTCATCCAGCGTGATCGGCAGGTCGAGCAGCACATTGTCGCCCTCCCGCCTGAAGAAAGGATGCGGCTTCACCTCGATCGTGACGATCGCGTCGCCCGCGCCGCCCGCGCCGGCCTGCCCCTTGCCCGACAGGCGCATCTGCGTACCCGTTTCGACGCCGGCGGACAGTTTCAGATCGATCGTCTTGCCGTCCTGCAACGTGATGCGCTGCGGCGCGAGGGTCGCGGCA
>JAGVJS010000254.1 GCA_020051025.1 Sphingobium sp.
CGCACCTGGGGCGTCCGCGCCCGCGCGAACTTCTGATAGCGGCCAGCGACCGGCCCCCTTCCCCTGCCGGTCGCTCTTCAGGCGGCGGACGCCCTTCCCTCCCCCGATGGGCCTCCGCCGCCCCTTTTATAGAATGAAAGACCGTCCATGACGCGCCATGCCCTGATCGCCCTCCTCCTGCTCGGCACCGCTTATGGGCCGACTGCACAGGCTCAGTCGCCCGCAACGACGGCTGGCAGCAATCGTGCCCTGTCGACGGAGGCGCGGGCCAAGGCGCTGGTCGCAGCCATGACCAAGCCGGAGAAGCTGGCGATCGTCCACGGCTATTTCCCACCGATGGCGAAACCGCCCCAGCCGATCGCCATGATCCCGTCGGCCGGCCATATTCCGGGCATTCCGCGCCTTGGCATTCCGACGTTGCGGGAAAGCGACGCCAGCCTGGGCGTCGCCAACCAGATCGAACAGCGCAAGGGCGACACGGCGACCGCCCTGCCCGCCAGTCTGGCGACAGCGGCGACCTTCAACCCGGCCATCGCCTATGCCGGCGGCGCGATGATCGGCGCGGAAGCACGGGCCAAGACCTTCAATGTCCTGCTGGCGGGCGGCGTCAACCTGACCCGCGATCCGTGGAACGGGCGCAATTTCGAATATCTGGGCGAAGATCCGCTGCTGGCCGGCGTGATGGCCGGCGAGCATATTCGCGGCGTCCAGAGCAACCATATCGTTTCCACTATCAAGCATTTCGCGCTCAACTCTCAGGAAACCGGGCGCACCGTGCTGGATGCGCGGATCGACAAGGCGGCGTTGCGTGAGAGCGACCTGCTGGCCTTCCAGATCGCAACCGAAATCGGCGATCCGGCATCGGTCATGTGCGCCTATAACAAGGTGAATGGCGACTATGCCTGCGAGAATGACTGGCTGCTCAATACGGTCCTGAAAAAGGACTGGGGTTACAAGGGATGGGTCATGTCCGACTGGGGCGCGGTCCATTCGACCGAGAAGGCCGCGCTGGGCGGGCTGGATCAGGAATCGGGGCAGGAACTGGACGACGCGATCCATTTCGGCCAGCCATTCGAAGCGGCGGTGAAGGCCGGGCGCATCCCCATGGCGCGGCTGGACGATATGGTAACGCGCATCCTGCATGGCGTGATCGCCAGCGGGCTGATGGAGGATCCGGTGCCGGAAAGCCCGCGCCAGATCGACTATGCCGCCCATGCCGATGTGGCGCAGCGAACGGCGGAAGAAGGCATCGTCCTGCTCAAAAATGAGGGCAATCTGCTGCCACTGGCCAAGAGCGCGCGGCGGATCGTCCTGATCGGTGGCCATGCCGATGTCGGGGTGCTGTCGGGCGGCGGATCGTCACAGGTCCGCTCGGTCGGCGGGGCACCGGTCGAAATTCCGCTGACCAAGGGCGCGGCGGCGTCTTTCGCGCGCATGACCTGGCACGCTTCCTCGCCCTTGAAGGCGATTCAGGCAATCGTGCCGCAAGCCGACGTCAGCTATGTCGACGGCAGCGATCCCAGGGCGGCGGCGGACGCGGCGCGACGGGCTGATCTGGCCATCATCTTCGGCTGGCAATGGCAGACCGAGGCGCAAGACCCCGAACATATGCGCCTGCCCGGTAATCAGGACGCGCTGATCGACGCGGTCGCGAGTGCGAACCGCAAGACCATCGTCATGCTGGAAACCGGCGGCCCCGTCGAAATGCCCTGGATCGCCAAGGTGCCGGCGCTGGTTCAGGCCTGGTATCCCGGCCAGCGCGGCGGCGAGGCGATGGCCAGTATCCTGTTCGGTGATGTGACGCCCTCGGGCCGCCTGCCCATCACCTTCCCCGTGCGCGCCGGTCAGGCGCCACGGCCTGAGCCGTTGGGCCTTGCCGAACTACATGCCGCCGATGCCCGGCGTGAAGCCGGCGACACCGCCAATTACGGCATGACCGGCGGCGTCGCGCCCTTCGCGGTCGACTATCCCGAAGGGGCGGAGGTCGGCTATCGCTGGTATGCGATGAAGGGCGCCAAGCCGCTTTTCCCCTTCGGCTACGGCCTTAGTTATACCAGCTTCACCTATGCGAACCTGAAGGTGCAGGATGGCGCAGCGATGACCGTCAGCTTCGATGTCACCAATGCCGGCAGCCGGGCTGGTGCCGACGTGCCGCAGCTTTATGTCCAGGCGAAGGGTAGCGCGGACGTCAATGCCTGGCGGCTGGCCGGATTTGACAAATTGCGCCTCTCCCCCGGCGAAACACGGCGGGTCACCATGACGGTCGATCCGCGCCTGATCGCCCGGTTCGAGGAAGGGGTGGGCTGGCGGCTGGACGGTGGCAGCTACCCGCTGGCCGTCGGCCATCATGCCGGCGACAGGGCATTGGAGGGCGTGGCGAAGCTCGATCCGGTCAGCCTGATGCCCTGACCCGTCAGAGCTTCAGCGCCACCTGGCGCCGCAGCAGGTCCGATACCGCCGCCATGCGGGCGAGCTTCGTCATGTCACGGTGCGTCACCAGCCAGAAGCTGCGCTTGATCTCCACCGCGTCGGGCAGGATGCGTGTCAGCCTGTCATCATGCGCGGCCATGAAATCGGGCAGCACGCCAATCCCCGCCCCGTCGATGACCAGTCGCCGCTGAATGCCGATGCTGCTGGATCGCAGCGTCGCTTCCAGCCCGGTGTCGACCTCATCCAGATAATCCAGTTCCGGGGTGAAGAGAAACTCCGGCACATAGCCGATCAACGTGTGATCGGTGAGGTCAGACCGGGCCTGCGGTTGCCCATGTCGTTCGACATAGGCAGTGGAGGCATAGAGATGCAGGCCATAGTCGGCGAGACGCTGGACGGTCAGATAACCGCTCTGCGGCCGCGCCAGCATGACTGCCATGTCAGCCTCCCGCTTTGATGGATTGAGGAAGCCGGACGCCGTCACCACGTCCAGGTGGATACCCGGATGTTCTTCATGGAATTGACGCAGGCCCGGCGCCAATATCCAGGTGCCGAACCCCTCCGCCACAGAAAGGCGGACATGACCGCTCAGGCTATGCTGTTCGCCGCGCACATCGACCATAGCGTCGATCGTCGCCCCCTCGACGCTTTCGGCATGGCGCAGCAGGACGGCCCCTCGCTGGGTCAACACCCGCTCACCGCCCGACTGCTCGAACAATTTGGTGCCGAGCGCCTGTTCCAGCCGGACTATCCGCCGGGCAATGGTGGTGGCGTCGATGCCCAATGATCGTGCGGCCGGCGCCAGCCGCTTCAGCCGGGCGACGGTCAGAAAGATACGCAGATCATCCCAGTCGAACATCCATCATCCTGCAAAAATGCAGATACAATCTGCAAAATTTATATATTGTGCGCAATATCGCATGAAGGCATGATCCGCGCAAATTATAGCGAGAGGTTCCGATGCGCGACATTTCCCATAAGCTCGCCTTTGCCCATGACGGCAAGGCTGCGCGTTACAGCGACGTGTTCGATCCCAATGATGGCACGGTGCAGGCGCGCGTCGCGCTGGGCGATGCCGCCTTGCTCGACAAGGCGGTCGAGGCCGCGAAGAAGGCGCAGCCGGCTTGGGCTGCGGTCAACCCGCAACGCCGTGCCCGCGTCATGTTCAATTTCAAGGCGCTGGTCGAGAAGCATATGGACGAGCTGGCGCATCTGCTCAGTTCCGAACATGGCAAGGTGATCGCCGACGCCAAGGGCGACATTCAGCGCGGCTTGGAAGTCATCGAATTCTGCTGCGGCATCCCCCATGTGCTCAAGGGCGAATATACGCAGGGCGCAGGGCCGGGCATCGACGTCTACAGCTTCCGCCAGCCGATCGGCATCGGCGCCGGCATCACGCCCTTCAACTTCCCCGGCATGATCCCGCTGTGGATGTCGGGCGTCGCCATCGCGACAGGCAACGCCTTTATCATGAAGCCGTCAGAACGCGACCCATCGGTCCCTGTCCGCCTCGCCGAACTCTTTCTGGAAGCCGGCCTGCCCGAAGGTATCCTCCAGGTCGTGCAGGGTGACAAAGAAATGGTCGACGCCATTCTCGATCATCCGGATATCGGCGCGATCAGCTTCGTCGGATCGTCAGACATCGCCCATTATGTCTACAAGCGCGGCGTCGACAACGGCAAGCGCGTGCAGGCCATGGGTGGCGCGAAAAATCACGGCATCGTCATGCCGGACGCGGACCTCGACCAGGTGGTGAATGATCTCTCCGGCGCCGCTTTCGGGTCGGCGGGTGAGCGTTGCATGGCGCTTCCCGTCGTGACCCCGGTGGGCGAGAAGACGGCGATCGCGCTGCGCGAAAAGCTGATCCCCGCGATCGAGGCGCTGCGGGTCGGCGTCTCCACCGATCCCGACGCCCATTATGGGCCGGTGGTCACTGCGGCGCACAAGGCGAAGATCGAAGACTATATCCAGATGGGCGTGGACGAAGGCGCGGAACTGGTGGTGGACGGTCGCGGCTTCACGCTTCAGGGGCATGAAGAAGGCTTCTTCGTCGGCCCGACGCTATTCGACCATGTGAAGCCGTCCATGCGTTCCTATCAGGAAGAGATTTTCGGCCCGGTGCTCCAGATGGTGCGCGCCGAAAGCTTCGAGGAGGCGCTCGCCTTCCCCAGCCAGCACCAATATGGCAATGGCGTCGCCATCTTCACCCGCAACGGCCATGCCGCGCGTGAGTTCGCCGCGCGCGTCAATGTCGGCATGGTCGGCATCAACGTGCCGATCCCGGTTCCCGTTGCCTATCACACCTTCGGCGGCTGGAAGCGCTCGGCCTTTGGCGACACCAACCAGCATGGCATGGAAGGCGTGAAGTTCTGGACGAAGGTCAAGACCATCACGCAGCGCTGGCCCGATGGGGGCGGCACCGGAGACAGCGCTTTCGTCATCCCGACGATGGGCTAAAATGTCGGCGAGGCGTAACCCTCGCATGATGTTGGCGGGATATGGAAGGTCGCCGACGAAACTCGGGCGTGCGCGCGTGCAGTTCACCGGCAAGCACGCGCGCCCTTTAGGATCATCAGATGACGCAATTCGACCTGACCGACGACCAGCGGGCCATTCAGGAAATGGCGCAACGTTTCACCGCCGACGCCATCACGCCGCACGCGGCCGAATGGGACGAAAAGCATATCTTTCCGTGCGACACGATCCGCACGGCGGCGGAACTGGGCTTTGGTGGCATCTATGTGTCGGAGGAAGCGGGCGGCATCGGTCTGGGCCGGCTGGAGGCAGCGCTTATCATGGAGGCGATGGCCTATGGCTGCCCGTCGACCAGCGCCTTCATCTCGATCCATAATATGGGCGCGTGGATGATCGACCGGTTCGGCAGCCAGGCGGTGAAGGACAAATATCTGCCCGATCTGGTCCCGATGACGCGCATGGCCAGCTATTGCCTGACCGAAGCCGGCGCGGGATCGGATGCCGCCGCGCTCAAGACCAAAGCGGTCAAGGATGGCGACCATTATGTCGTCACCGGATCGAAGCAGTTCATTTCCGGTGGCGGCGAAAATGACGTCTATGTGGTCATGGTGCGCACCGGCGACGATGGCGCCAAGGGCATTAGCTGCCTTGTCATCGAGAAGGATATGCCCGGCGTCAGCTTCGGCGCGCAGGAACGCAAGCTGGGTTGGCACAGCCAACCGACCGCGCAGGTCAACTTCGACGGCGTCCGCGTGCCGGTCGAAAATCTGGTCGGCAGTGAGGGCGAAGGATTTCGCATTGCGATGATGGGGCTGGATGGTGGCCGTCTCAACATCGGCGCCTGTTCGCTCGGCGGTGCACAACGGGCCATCGACGAAGCCGTTCGATACACCAAGGACCGCAAACAATTCGGCCAGGCGATTGCCGATTTCCAGAATACGCAATTCATACTGGCCGACATGCAGACCGAGTTGGAGGCTGCACGCGCCCTGCTCTACGCCGCCGCGGTCAAGGTGACGGACAATGCGCCGGACAAGACGCGCTTTGCCGCCATGGCCAAACGTTTCGCCACCGACACTGGCTCCTCGGTGGTCGATCGCGCGCTCCAACTGCATGGCGGCTATGGCTATCTGATGGACTATCCGATCGAACGCATCTGGCGTGACCTGCGCGTCCATTCGATCCTGGAGGGCACCAATCAGGTCATGCGCATGATCGTCGCCCGCGACATGCTGCGCCCGTGAAGGAGAGGTCCATGACCGATCAAGTTCTGACCGTCATCGATAATGGCGTCGGCCGCATCCGGCTGAACCGTCCCAGGGCGATCCATGCCCTGACCCCCGATATGTGTGAGGCGATCAATCAGGCGTTGCTGGCATGGCGGGCCGATCCGGCGGTGAAGGCCGTTATGATCGATCACCTGCCCGCTCCCGACGGCGATCCCAAATTGTCCCGCGGATTCTGCGCGGGCGGCGATATCGCACTGATCGCCAAAAGCGCCAAAACCGACTGTGTGGAGGCAGAGCGCTTCTTCCATGTCGAATATCGGATGAACCATCTGCTGTTCATCTATGACAAGCCGATCGTCGCCTTCATCGACGGCATCGTCATGGGTGGCGGCGTCGGCCTGTCCCTGCCCTGCCGCTATCGCGTGGCCACGGAACGAACGACCTTCGCAATGCCGGAAACCGGCATCGGCCTGTTTCCGGACGTTGGCGGCGGCTGGTTTCTGCCTCGCCTCCCCGGCCGGGTCGGCGCCTGGCTGGCGGCGACGGGATCGCGGATCGATGGGGCAGACTGCACGGCCATTGGCATTGCCACCCATTATGTTGGGTCGGATACGCTGGACACGCTCAAGGCCGCGATATTGGCTGATCCGGATAGCCTGTCTGAGCTTCTCGACCACGCCAGCGAACAGGCGCCTGACTCCCGTCTGGTAGCGCAGCGCGATCGCATCGATCATCTGTTTGCCTCCGACCGCTACGAGGACATATTGGCCGCGTTACAGGCTGATGGGTCGGAATGGGCGCAGAAGCAGCTGGCCGTGCTCGCCACCAAATCGCCGCAGACGGTCAAGGTCGCGCTGCGTCAATTGGTCGAAGGCGCCGCCTTTACCGATTTCGCCGACAATATGCGCAACGAATATCGCCTTGCCTGCCACATCATTCGCCGGCCCGATTTCGTGGAGGGCGTGCGCGCGGTGATCTTCGACAAGGATAATGCGCCACAATGGACGCCCGCCACGCCGGAAGCGGTGGACGACCCCCTGATCGACAGCCTTTTCGCGCCGTTGGCGCCAGAAAAGGAATGGACCCCTCTGCCTCAGACGGAAACCTGCCATGACCTATGACACCATTCTCGTCGAACAGCGCGACGCGGTCACCCTGATCACGCTCAATCGGCCGCAGGCGCTGAACGCGCTCAACAGTCAGGTGCTCAAGGATCTGAGCGCCGCTTTCGCCGCCTATGATGCGGACCCGAGCCAGCGCTGCGCCGTTTTGACCGGCAGCGGCGAGAAGGCCTTTGCGGCGGGCGCCGACATCAAGGAAATGGTCGACAAGCAGGCCGCCGATTTCTTCCTGGAGGATTTCTTTTCCGGCTGGCAGACCGGCGTGGTTGCCACCCGCAAGCCATGGATCGCGGCGGTGCAGGGCTTTGCGCTGGGCGGTGGCTGCGAGCTGGCGATGATGGCCGACTTCATC
>JAGVJS010000126.1 GCA_020051025.1 Sphingobium sp.
CCGACGCATTGCCCGCCGTCACCGTACCGTCCGGCTTCACCACCGGCTTCAACTTCTCCAGCACGTCCAGGCTGGTCGCGCGCAAATGCTCGTCCGCGTCGAACAGGATTGGATCGCCCTTGCGCTGCGGGATGGAAACCGGGACGATTTCGGCGGCAAAACGGCCGCTTGCCTGCGCCCGCGCCGCCTTCTCCTGGCTGGCCAGCGCGAAACGATCCTGCTCCTCGCGGCTGACGCCCCACTGTTCGGCGACATTCTCACCGGTCTGGGGCATGGTATCGACGCCATAGGCCGCCTTCATCGCCGGATTGACGAAGCGCCAGCCCAGCGTGGTATCCTCTAATTTCTGGTCGCGGCCAAAGGCGCTGCCCGCCTTGCCCAGCACATAGGGCGCGCGCGTCATGCTCTCCACCCCGCCGGCGACCATGAAATCGGTGTCGCCGCTGCGGATCGCCTGCGCCGCCATGCCCAATGCATTGAGGCCGGAACTGCACAGGCGGTTGACGGTGACGCCCGGTACGCCATCGGGCATTCCTGCCAGCAGCACCGCCATGCGCGCGACGTTGCGATTATCCTCGCCCGCCTGGTTGGCGCAGCCCAGGATGACGTCGTCCAGCACCGACCAGTCGACCCTGGCATTGCGGTCCATCAGCGCCTTGAGCGGCAGCGCGGCAAGATCGTCGGCGCGCACGGTGGCGAGCGATCCGTTGAGCTTGCCGATCGGGGTGCGGATGGCGTCGCAGATGAAGGCTTGGGCCATATATGTCAGCTTTTCACAAAAGAGAGGATGGCGTCCGCCAGCGCGTCAGGCGCTTCGAGCGGTGCCAGATGCGCGGCCTCCAGCGACACATGTGTCGCGCCGGGGATGCGGGCGAGCAGATGCTCGCCATGCCCGGCGAAGGGCGTCGATGTGTCGCGGGTGCCCGTGACGATCAGGGTCGGGCACGCGATGTCGGCGATCCGCTCGGCCAGATCCATGTCGCGGATCGCCGCGCCGCAACCGGCATAGCTTTGCGCGTCCATGGTCAAAAGCTGGCGGCGCACGGCTTCAAAGATGGCCGGTTCGGCGGCGTCGGACAGGAAGCGTCCCATGGCGAGGTCGGCAATGGCGGCCATGCCCTCCCCCCTAACCTTCGCGATGCGGTCGTTCCACGACGCCGCGTCCATCGATGCGGAGGTGCAGATGGGCATCAACCTTTCGATCCGTCCGGGCGCACGCAACGCCACTTCCATGCCGATCATCCCGCCCAGTGAAACGCCCGCGAGCGAGAAGCGGTCAAGCCCGGCGGCGTCGGCCACGGCCAGCACATCGTCCGCCAGCATCGCCATCGCATAGTCGCCCGGTTCGGCGGTCGATGCGCCATGGCCGCGCGTGTCGATCCGCAGCAACGCGAAATGCGCGCGCAGACGGGGCAGCAGCGCGTCCCACAAATCCATGTCGGTGCCGATGGAATTGAGCAGGACCAGCGCAGGGGCGTCATCCCGCCCGTCGCGTTTCCAGTAAAGTTGGGCAACGGGACGCTGCGTGAAGGCCATGGTCAGTCCTCCGGCGCGATGGCGACGCGTAGGCCATCCAGCGCTGCGGTCATCATGATCTGGCACGACAGGCGCGACCCCGCCGACCGATGGTCGCAGGAATCGAGCAGGTCGTCCTCATCCCCGCTCGCCGCGCCCACACCGCCACGCCAGTCTTCATCCACGAAGACATGGCAGGTCGCACAGGAACAACAGCCCCCGCACAAGGCGAGCAATTCATCGAAACCATTGTCGCGAATGGCTTCCATGACGGAGATGCCTTCGCGCGCATCGATAGTTTTTTCGTCTCCCGAACGGTTGACGACGATCAGCTTTGGCACGTCTGAAAATCCTGTCCTAGTCAGCTTCAAGCACTGTGAGCGGTGCGCCGGTCTTTGCGATCACTTCGGCCTCGCTCACGCCGGGTGCCAGTTCCACGAGGCTAAGCCCGCCTCTGGCGCGATCGACCGCGAACACGGCGAGATCGGTGATGATGAGATCCACGACCGCCTTGCCGGTCAGCGGCAGGCTGCATTGGGAGAGGATCTTGGGATCGCCATTCTTCGACACATGATCCATGACCACCACCACGCGCTTGACGCCCGCGACCAGGTCCATCGCGCCGCCCATGCCCTTCACCATCTTGCCCGGAATGGTCCAGTTGGCCAAGTCGCCATTGGCTGCCACTTCCATCGCGCCCAGCACCGCCATGTCGATGTGGCCGCCGCGGATCATCGCAAAACTGTCGGCCGAGGAGAAGAAGCTCGACGTCGGCAGCGCGGTGATCGTCTGCTTTCCTGCATTGATGAGGTCGGGATCAGCCTCATCGGCATAGGGAAACGGCCCGATGCCGAGCATCCCGTTCTCGCTCTGGAGCGTCACATTGACGCCTTCGGGCACATGGTTTGCCACCAGCGTCGGGATGCCGATGCCCAGGTTCACATAATAGCCGTCGCGCAATTCCTGCGCGGCGCGCGCCGCCATCTGATCGCGGGTCCAGGGCATCAGGCAATCGCCCTCTCACGCTTGGTCAGTTTCTCGATCCGCTTCTCGTTGATCGTGGAAAGCACGATGCGGTCGACATAGATGCCGGGCGTGTGGATGACGTCTGGGTCGAATGTGCCAGCGGGCACGATCTCCTCGACCTCCACCACCGTCACCTTGCCCGCCGTGGCCATATTCGGGTTGAAATTGCGCGCGGTCTTGCGGAACATAAGGTTGCCTGCCGGGTCCGCCCGCCATGCCTTGATGATCGAAAGGTCGGCGCGCAGCCAGGTTTCGCGCACATAGTCCTCGCCCTCGAACGTCTCGACTGGCTTGCCGTCGGCGACGACCGTACCCACGCCGGTCTTGGTGTAGAAGGCGGGTATGCCCGCGCCGCCGGCCCGGATGCGTTCGGCCAGCGTACCCTGAGGGTTCAATTCCAGGTCCAGTTCGCCCGACAGATATTGACTCTCGAACAGCTTGTTCTCTCCCACATAGGAGGAGATCATCTTTTTCACCTGGCGGCTTTCCAGCAACATCCACAGGCCAAAACCATCGGCGCCCGCATTGTTGGAAATGACGGTCAGCCCCTTCACGCCGCTGGCGCGGATCTCCGGTATCAGGCTTTCGGGGTTGCCCGACAGGCCAAAGCCCCCCGACATGATAGTCATGCCGTCGAACAGCAAGCCGTCCAGGGCCGCTGTCGGGCTGTCATATATTTTTTGCATGTGCTGGTCCTTCAGCCGATATCCCCACCCGCAACGGGCAGGACCGATCCGGTGATGTAGCTGGCCTCGTCCGACGCGAGGAACAGGATAGGCGCGATCTGCTCGTCCAGCGTGCCGTAACGCTTCATGAACGCTGACGATGTCACCTGATCCACCGCCTCAGCCATCCACGCCTGTTCCTGTTCATTATCGCCTTGCGCATTGCGGGGAATGCGGCGCGGCGGCGCCTGCGTCCCGCCCGGCGCCGTGGCCACGACGCGGATACCGTTTTGCGCATATTCCATCGCCAGCGCCTGGGTCAGGCCGTTGATGCCCCCCTTCGCCGCCGAATAGGGTACCCGCCTTATGCCGCGGGTGGCGTTGGAGGACAGGTTGACGATGGTGCCAGCGCCCTGATCCAGCATGGTGGGCAATACCGCGTGACAACAATAGAGCGTGGGCATCAGCGATCGGCGGATTTCCGCGTCGATCTGTTCAGGTGTGAACGCGGCATAGGGCCGCATACGGATCGCGCCGCCGACATTGTTGATCAAAATGTCGATGCGCCCAAAGGCGTCGATCGCCGCCGCCATGGCCTGCGCCGCGCCCGCATAGGTTTCAAGGTCGCATTGTACGCTGACCGCCTTGCCGCCCACATCGACGATGGCCTGCGCTACCTCCGTCACGAACTCAGCCCGGTCGACCAGCACGACATGGGCACCTTC
>JAGVJS010000313.1 GCA_020051025.1 Sphingobium sp.
CATCGCCCGCCGCCGCCAGCCCAGATAAGCCAGCCCCGTCGCCGCGATGAACACGGACCCGATCAGCCCCAGCACCGGCGCCGCCCATGTGGTGGTGCCAAAAAAGCTGGTCGGGATGATATTCTGGATCTGCGGCGTACCGGGCAGCGCGTCCATGGTGAAGGTCAGCGCGCCAAGGCCGATGGTGGCCGGCACCAGCCGCTTGGGAATGTCCGCTCGCCGGAACATCTCGGCCGCGAAGGGATAGACGGCAAAGACCGCGACGAATACCGACACCCCGCCATAGGTCAGCAAAGCCGTCACCGCCATGATCGCCGGGATCGCCCGCCCCGCGCCGATAAAGCCGATCACCGCCGTCACGATTGAGCGGGAAAAGCCCGATATTTCGACCAGCTTGCCAAACAGCGCGCCCAGCAGGAAGACAGGGAAATAGAGTTTCAGGAAACTCGCCACCTTGTCCATGAACAGGCCGGAAAAGGCGGCGGGCACGGCAGCCGGATCGGTCAGAAACACCGCCAGCATCGCCAGCAGCGGCGCCATCACGATGACGCTCATCCCCCGATAGGCCGCGATCATCAGCAGGATCAGCGATAATGCGGCGATTGCGACGGCCATATATCCACCCCCTCCAACATCCGTTCGCCCTGAGTAGAGGCTGAGCGAAGTCGAAGCCTCACATCGAAGGGTCTTGCGCTGACCCTATCCTTCGATACGCCACTTCGACAAGCTCAGTGGCTACTCAGGACGAACGGCATTATAAAAGAAGGGGCAGCCTTGCCTTTCCCCCGCATTTCGGCCATAGGCGCGCCTTCGCATCGGCTCCGGGGTGACTCGGCGTCACCGCGAAGCATTGAGACGACAGCCGGAGGGGCGTTCCACATGGGGTGGGCGTCAGCGATCGGCCAACAGATGAGGCATGACATGGCTCTTTACGAGCACGTCTTCCTTGCGCGCCAGGATCTGGCACAGGCGCAGGTAGACGCACTGGCGGAAACCGCCACGAAGATCGTCGAGGAAAACAACGGCAAGGTGACCAAGGTCGAGACCTGGGGCCTGCGTAGCCTCGCGTACAAGATCGCCAAGAACCGCAAGGCGCACTATGTGATGCTGAACATCGACGCGCCCGGCGACGTCGTTGCGGAACTGGAGCGCCAGACGCAGATCAACGAAGACATCATCCGTTACATGACCATCAAGGTCGATGAACTGGAAACCGGCCCGTCGGTGATGATGCGCAAGCAGGACCGTCCCGAGCGTGGTGACCGTGGCCCCCGTGGCGATCGTGGTCCCCGTGGCGATCGCGAAGACCGTGGCCCGCGCCGCGACCGCGAAGACGCCGCTCCGGCTGCTGAATAAGGAGATCTGAAACATGGCACGCCCGTTTTTCCGCCGCCGCAAGAGCTGCCCCTTCGCCGCCAAGGATGCGCCGAAGATCGATTATAAGGACGTCCGTCTGCTTCAGGGCTTCGTGTCCGAACGCGGTAAGATCGTCCCCAGCCGCATCACGGCCGTTTCGGCCAAAAAGCAGCGCGAACTGGCCCAGGCCATCAAGCGCGCCCGTCACCTGGGCCTGCTGCCCTACATCGTGAAGTAAGGGGAAAGACCCATGGAAATCATTCTCCTCGAACGCATCGAGAAGCTGGGCGCGATCGGCGACGTCGTCACCGTGAAGGACGGTTACGCTCGTAACTTCCTGCTGCCCAACAAGAAGGCGCTGCGCTCCAACAACGCCAACAAGAAGGTCTTCGAAGCCAACCGCGCGAAGATCGAAGCCGACAACGCCGCCCGTCGTACGGACGCCGAAGCGGCGGCCGAAGGCGTCAACGGCAAGCAGATCGTCCTGATCCGCCAGTCGTCGAACGCCGGCCACCTGTACGGTTCGGTTGCCGTCCGTGACGTCGTCGAAGCGCTGCACTCCGATGGCGTGACCAACGTCACCAAGGCGATGGTCGTGCTGGAACGCCCGATCAAGACGCTCGGCGTGTTCGACGTCAAGGTCGCGCTGCACCCCGAAGTCGCCGTGACGATCACCGTCAACGTCGCCCGCTCGCCGGAAGAAGCCGAGCTTCAGTCGCAGGGCGTGGACGTGATGGCCGACCTGTTCGAAAAGGACGAGGCTGGCTTCACCGAAGATTATGATCCCAACGCCGAACCGGGCGAAATCGCCTCGGTCAGCAGCGACGAAGAAGAGACGGCTGAAGAAGCCTGATCGCCTTCCGCAGGATCAAACGAGAAAGCCGCCCCGCAACGGGCGGCTTTTTTGTTGGGCACGCAGATCGTCGCAGCTGTCCAGCCATTCGTCGCGACAGTCATGATAGCGCCACGCACCCTTATAGGCTGGCGACATGATGAAGATTATCCGCCATGCCGCCCTGACGGCCGCCCTGCTTGGCGCAGTCCCTGCCAGCGCCTTTCCCACTGTGTCCGGCGTGATGTGGCCTGTGGTCATGAACCCCTGCCCGGCCGGCAAATGCCCGGGCGCAGCCGCCAAGACGCCTCGCAAAGCTGGCGCCTCTCCCGCATCCCCCGATAGGGCCGCCACGTCTACGACCGACCTGACCTTCATCCCGTCTGCCGAGCGGCGGCGCGCCAATCTGGCAACCTTTGTCGCGAAATCGAACGGCGAAGCCTCCATCGCGCAGATCGCCGCGAAGGCCGACCTGATTTTCCCGCAGTTGGAAACCGCAATGGCCGCCCGCGGCATGAAGATGAACAATCTGGCTGACAGCTATGCCGCCTGGTGGATTGCATCGCACGATGCGGTGCATGGTGTCACTGAAACGCGCCCGGCGCACATCTATCGCGCCGTCAGCCATCAGGCGGCAGAAGCCCTTGCTGCAACGCCCCAGATCGCCAGCGCCAATCCCGCGTTCAAGCAACAATTGGCGGACGCCTTGCTGGTACAGGTCATCCTGATCGACACCAGCGTCGACCATGCCAGACAGGATCCGCAACAGTTGCGAGCGATCGGCACGGCCGTCTCGCAGAGCGCGCGAAGGATGGGGGTAGACCTGACCGCGATGCAATTGACCGATGCGGGATTTCGGCTGACGCGCCAATAGAAAGGGGCCGAAGGATTGCTCCCCCGGCCCCTCGTCATGCAGGCACAAGCCCGTTTTAGAAGCGAACGCCGCCGGTCAGCGCGACCTGCTGGCGGGACGCGGACACGCCGGTGCCGACGCCGTCCACCTTATATTCGCCATAGTCGCTGTAGCGATATTCGATACGGGCGAAATGATTGGCGTTGGTCAGTTCCACCCCGCCGCCCAGACGCCAGCCTTCCAGCGTATCGCTGCTGCTGAGGATCAGGCCCTCGCCGTCATTATAGGTCAGCTTGGCGCGGGCATTGGTATAGCCACCCTTGGCATAAAGCAGCACATTGTGAGCGACCGGAAAACCGATGCGCGCGCCGACATAGAGGTCGCGGCCGGCCGCCAGCGCAAGGCTGTCGCCGAAATCGGCGTCGGTGAAGCGCTGTTTGGTCGTGCTGTCGCTGGCTTCCAGTTCCAGTCCGATGACCGCGCTACCCAGATCCATGTCATAACCGGCGGTAACGCCGTAGAGCACGCCGTCATCATCGGCCCCGACGCCTTCATATTCCAGGCGCAGATTGTCATAGCCAGCGATGACGCCCAGCTTCACGCCGCCGAAATTGCTGGCTTCCTGTGCAGCGGCCGGCGTGGCGACGGTAACCGCGGCGATCGCCGCGGGAAGAAGAATGCGGATCACAGAAGTCCCCCTTGCGTGACAGGCGCCCCTTTGGCGGAACGCGGGTTTCCTCTGCCCTGTTCAAGGTAAAGGAAGCGCTAAGCAAGAATGACAAAGACCGACATTAGCGATCTTTCCGCATCTGACATCGCCTGATCATTGCCAGACAATGGCTGATCATAAAAAGGGCGTCCTCCCCCTAAGGAAGGACGCCCGTCATCATTGCGTTGCGATGGTGCGATCAGAATTTATAATTGGCACTGATCGTGAAGTTGCGCGGCGCGCCATAGCGATATTGGCTGAAGAAGCCCATCTGGCTGTAATATGTCTTGTCGAACAGATTTTCGATATTGCCTTGAATCTGCAACTGCTCGTTCACCGCATAGCGGGCCATCAGGTTGACCAGTGTGTAGCCGCCCTGCTGGAAGCGGAAGGGTGCGGCCGTGACAGGGTTTGCCCCTTCCGAATAGGCCTTGCTACGATAATTGATGCCGCCGCCGATGGTCAGGCCGGTCAGCGCGCCCGGCAGGTCATAGGTGGTGAAGATCTTCAGCAGCTTGCGCGGCTGGTTGGTGTTCGCGGGCACTCCATCGGCGTCCTCCGCCTTGAACTGACTGTAGCTGGCATTGACGTTCCAGCCCGGCAGCGGCTGACCGGTCGCTTCCAGTTCGAAGCCCTTGCTCGTGACGCCTTCGGCCGCGACATAGGTCTGCTGCGGGCCGTTGGGCGTGATGATGACGTCGCCGATCTGGCCGACATTGTCCTGCTCGATGCGGAACAGCGCGATGGAGGTTTGCAGCGCATCGCCGAAGAAGCTGCTCTTCAGCCCGATCTCATAGGCATTGCCATCCAGCGGATCGAGCAGTTGCAGATTGCGATCGTAGAGATTCTGCGGCTGGAAGATCTTGGTATAGCTGGCATAGACGCGGTGGTTGGGCGTCAGGTCATACAGCGCGCCGACATAGGGGATGAACACATTGTCGTCGCCATAGTCGCTTGGCCCGCTCCAGGCGAAACCGGTCTGGTGCCAGCTGGACAGACGGCCGCCCAGAATGACCTTGAACGGATCGGCGACATTCAGGCGGAAGGCACCATAATAGCCGGTCTGCTTGATCCGTTCCTGTTCGTTGCGGACCGCCGTGGTGCCCCACACCGGTTCGTCAAAATCAGCGCCGCCCGCACCGATCACCGGCACATTCGTCGCCCAGCTGTTCAATCCGTCGCCCCAGGCCGGATTATTTTCGGTATAGGGCGCGACATAATTGTCGGTGTGGCGCTTCAGGATGCTGTGCAGTGCGCCCAGCACGACTTCATGATCGCGGCCGAACAGGCTGACCTCACCCTTCAGCTGCGCGTCGAAGCTGTTCTGCAGGCTGACGCCCTTCGACTTGTAGGGATTGCTGGATTCGATCGTGCCGGTCGCCTTGTCGACATTGCCATAAAGATACAGCAGCTGCGTGTCGCCGGTGGTGCGCAGGCGGTTGTAGTTGACCGTCAGGTTCCAGCGATCGCCCAATTCCTGGCGCACGGTTGCGAAGATATTCTGGTTGGTCGTGTTCCAATAGGTCCAGTCGGTCGCCGTGCTTTGCGACCGCGACAGGTCGGTGGTCGTGCCGTCGGTGTAGAAGGTCGGCAGCGCCCCCCAGGTCGCGCCCTTGGGCTTGCTGTCCTGATGGCTCATGCCCACGCGGACCAGGGTGGAGTCGGTCAGGTCGGCTTCGACCACGCCGTAGAGCACCCACTTCTTCTTTTCCTGAAGGTCGATATAGCTGTCGCCTTCCTCATAGCGGCCGACCAGCCGGGCGCGGACGCGACCGTCGGCGGTCAGCGGGCTGCTGATGTCGGCCGACACGCGCCAGGTGTTCCAGCTGCCGATGCTGGCATTGACATAGCCCGTCAGTTCCGTGGCATCGGCATGTTTGCGGACCAGATTGACCGATGCGGACGGGTCGCCCGCGCCCGACAGCAGGCCGGTCGCGCCGCGCACGATTTCGACCCGTTCATAGATGGACACGTCGATGCTGGTTTCGCCATTGCCGCCCGCCAGCGTCCAGGCCGCCGGTACGCCGTCGACCTGCGTGTTGCGGATTTCAAAGCCGCGCGCGT
The DNA here is from genome assembly GCA_020051025.1 of Sphingobium sp. Classification (GTDB taxonomy): domain Bacteria; phylum Pseudomonadota; class Alphaproteobacteria; order Sphingomonadales; family Sphingomonadaceae; genus Sphingobium. The sequence continues at coordinate 5,815 of JAGVJS010000313.1, forward strand.
AGAAATTGTTGCGGACGTCGTCCACCTCATTGGCGGAGACGCCAACGCTGTTGACGATCACATCCTTCACGCTGATCAGATTCTGGTCGAGGATGCGCTGCGCGGTCATGACGCTGACCGACTGGGGCGTTTCCTGGATGGTCAGGCCAAGGCCGGTGGCGGTGTCGATCTTGTTCGGCAGCGTGTAGGTGCCGGTGACGACGATCTCATCCTCCTTCGGCCCGGCATCAGCCGGCGCTTGGGCGGCGGCCGGCATGGCGACGAATGCGGCGACCGACGCGCCCAGCAGGAGAGAATATTTCCGGATCATGATGCAGCCCCCGATATGAATTTTTGCGGTGCTGGCGTCAGGCCGGGTCATCCCCCGATTGCGACAGCATCCGTGCCGGGAGGCCGATAAATGCATTAATAATGTTTCGCAATATTAGCTTTTACCCAATCAGCATCGCCTGTCCGATTTTGCGACAGCGTCGCATTTGCGCCACACCTGATTAATGCGCGGCTCTTTTTCTCCGCGTTTCCCACCCCTTTTTCGCTGCCGCAGATCGATCAGTAGCCGACCGCCTCGCCGCAGCCGCCCTGCCCGTCCGCCCGCTCTTGCGTGCCGAAACATGGCTATCGGGCCTGCTCCGGCCAGAACCGGACTTGTTGCCGCCGCCCGATTCCTTGTTCACCGTCGCCCAGGCCCGCGCTTGCGCCTGCTTATGGTCAACGCCGCGATCCTCATATCCCCGTTCAATATGCGCGGCCTTGCGCTTCTGCTTGTCAGTATAGCTGCTCTTGTCACCCTGCGGCATCATCGCGCTCCTTCATCGCCCCGCATCTGTCCAACTCGCTGTAGCAAGAGACGTTCAATTCACTCCGCCATCGTCATGAAAAGCGGGAACGGCGGGCGGGGATGCGCGTTCGATCCGGCATGGAAGACCGCTCTCTCATCGAACGTCTGGCGCGCCATCTGGCCGCCGCGCAGCCCGACGACTGGCCCGCCAAAGTGGAAGATGCCGCCAGTATCCTGGCCCTTATCAAAGAACCGGATGTAGCGATGCGCGCGGATGGCGATGCCGGGACATGGGGGACGATGATCGATGCCGCACTGCGGGAACGCTGGTCCCTTCCCCAGCCGGGCGCCAAAGCAGGTGAAAGTGGCGGGTCGGACGAGGAAGGCGAGATTCGCCTGACCGCCGATGCAGTGGGCCATGACCGGGCCGACTGGGTCCACCTCCACCGCGATCGGGAGAAGTGAGCATGAAGGGGCTGTTGAAACTGGCCATCGTCACGGGTCTGGGCGTCTTCGCCGTCAAGGGCTGGCGCGACTGGATGGGCACCGGCGAGGACGAGGAGTCTGTCGGATCGAGCGGGTTCATACGTGAGGCAGGACCGCAGCACGGCATTGACGCGGACGATTGGGACAAGGTGGACCAACAATCGGACGAGAGCTTCCCAGCCAGCGATCCGCCGGGAAATTATTGAGCGCCAGCCGTTCCTTGCCCCTTTGCCGCGTGCCCTCTATGAAACGCAACGGGCGCGCCCTGCGCCTGCAACAGGGGAAATTGAAACTATGCCTTCGGGTCTGATCGCGCTGCTCGACGATGTGGCGGGCATTGCCAAGCTGACTGCGACCTCGCTCGACGATGTCGCCGCAGCGGCCGGCCGAGCCGGTACGAAGGCTGCGGGCGTGGTGATCGACGATGCCGCCGTCACGCCCAAATATGTGATGGGCCTCACCCCCGACCGCGAACTGCCGATCATCTGGAAGATCGCCAAGGGATCGCTGCGCAACAAGCTGCTCTTCCTCCTGCCCGCCGCGCTGCTGCTGAGCGCCTTCGCGCCCTGGCTGCTGCCGCCGCTGCTGATGCTGGGCGGCGCTTTCCTCTGCTTTGAGGCCGTGGAAAAGCTGCTGGAAGCGGCCCAGGGTGGCCATGACGTCGCCGACGAGGCGATGAAGGCGCACAGCAGCACCGAACTGGAGAACCAGAAGGTTTCCAGCGCGATCCGCACCGACTTCATCCTGTCGGGGGAGATCATGGCGATTTCGCTAGGCACCGTTGCCACCGAACCGGTGTGGGAACAGGCGCTGATCCTGGTAGTCGTCGCCATCCTCATCACCGCCGGCGTCTATGGCGTGGTCGGCCTGATCGTGAAGATGGACGATATCGGCCTGCACCTCGCCAAGAAGGATGGTGCCGGAACGCAGGCGCTGGGCCGCAGTCTGGTGAAGGCGATGCCGGTGCTGATGTCGATCCTGGCCGTGGTCGGCACCGCGGCCATGCTGTGGGTTGGCGGCCAGTTGATCGTGCACGGCCTGCATGAATTCCACCTCGACCTGATCCCCGGCGCGATCCAGAATGGGGCCGAAAGCGCCGCCCATGCCGTGCCGGCGATCGGCGGCTTCCTTGACTGGCTGGTCAACGCCATCGGCGGCGCGATCGTCGGACTGGTGATCGGCGGCATCGTCGTCGGCGTGCTGCACCTGTTCAAGAAGCACTGAGGGCTTTAGAGGGACGGACAACTCCACGTCCGTTCCCTTTCCGGATTGCCTAAAGTGACCCACCCCTCCCCCTGGCGTATCGAGGCCGGCGCGCTGATCGCGCTGGCGCTGCCGATGATTGCAGGCAATATCGCCTGGTCGGCGATCGCCGCCACCGATCTGCTGCTGCTAGGCCGAATCGGGGCGGAGGCGGTGG
>JAGVJS010000018.1 GCA_020051025.1 Sphingobium sp.
CCCTGCCCTGTCACCCGCGCAGGAAGCCTGGGCCAATGACTGGCTGAAGAGTGGCGCGGCGCAGGGCTTGATGGCCCGACAGAAGGCGAGCGGCCCGCTGAAAGGCGACGCGCTGGTCAATGCCCTGCTCGACCGGGCGAAGGCATTGAGCACCGGCCGCGTCGACACCGCCGATTTCCTCAATATCTGGGCATTGCGCCCCGCTGCCTTCGATCCGCGCCCCGGCCTTGCCAAGGCGGTGAGCGAGGATTGGTTGCAGGCCTGGTCCGCCGGCCTGACCCCGCCCTGGGCGGGCTATGAGACGCTGCGCAAGGGGCTCGCCAAATATGAGGCCATCCGTGACGAGGGTGGCTGGCCGACGCTGACCGCCGGGTCCGCGCCCGATGTGGTGCGCGCGCGCATCGCGCTGGAAGACCCCGCTGTCACGCAGGACGAGAAGCTGGTCGATGTGATCCAGCGCGCCCAGCGCCGCTATGGACTGGAGCCGACCGGCGCACTCGGCGCGCGGACGCTGGAGGCGCTCAATGTCGGCGTAGACGATCGCATCGCCGCGATCATGGCCAATATGGAGCGGTGGCGCTGGATGCCCCGCAGCCTGCCGGTCAATCGCGTGCAGGTAAATATTGCCGCCGCCGTGCTGACCGTGTTCGAGGGCGACCAGCCGGTCAGTTCCATGCGCGCCGTCACCGGCAGCCCGGACAACCAGACGCCGATGCTGACGTCCAGCATCCATTCGATCGTCGTCAATCCGCCCTGGAACGTACCGATGTCGATCGCCAAGCGGGAATTATTCCCCAAGGGCCGTGCGACCCTCGCCAAGCAAGGGTACAAGATCATCAAGACGCCCGAGGGCGGCGAGCGGATCGTGCAGCCGGCGGGACCGGGCAGCGCGCTTGGCCGGCTGAAGTTCGATTTCAACAATCCCTTCGCCGTCTATCTGCACGACACGCCTTCGCGCGGCAAATTTTCCAGCTATGACCGGCTGGCCAGCCATGGCTGTATCCGACTGGAAAAGCCGGTGGCGCTGGCGGAACAGATGGTCGCGGCCGACCCGAACCTGAATGGCCAGATCCAGACGCTGATCGACGAAGGCAAGACGCAGCGCGTGTCGCTGCCCAGTCAGGTCGCGGTCTATCTGCTCTACTGGACCGCCTTCGCCAGCAATAATGGCACGGTCAGCTTCCGTGCCGACCCCTATGGCTGGGATAAACTGCTCGCCCAGAAGATCGAGGCGTCGAGCCGCCGCGTCGATCCCACCGCTGCCCCCTCCCCCAACCTCGCATCCAAGGACTGACGCCCCCATGCGCAAGATCGCTTTCATCGCCCTCGCCGGTGCCCTTGCCCTCGCCGCCTGCGGCAAGAAGGAAGAGCCGGCACCCGACGCCACCAACAATCTGGTCGAACCGCCGGTCGAAAATGTGATCGTCGAAGAACCCGAAGCACCGCTGCCCGAAGTGCAGAACAACGCCGCCGCGACTCCGGCCGCACCGGCACCCAAGGTGTCGGAACAACAGCAGATTCTGGATGATGCCGAAGCCAGCGGCATGACCGCGCGCTTGCCCGAAGGCGGCGAACAGAGCCAGCCTGCGGACGAAGCGAGCAAGACGGGCGAGTAAGACCCGCCGCCCCGGTCTTGGACCGGGGCGTTGCTTTTGCTATATTGCGGCCATGGATCGCCGCAATTTTACGAAGTTCGCTTTAAGCGGACTCGCCTTTTCGTTTCTGTCGGACAGCATGGGTCGTGCCGCGCTTCCCGTGACAGGCCCTGAACCCGCCACGCCGGCTTCGGTTCCGACCGTGCCCGCCACGCCGCGCGCCGTTGCGCAAAAACCCTATGCCGCGCTGCTGGAGCGGGCCAAAGCGGCGCTCGACAATCATGCCCATCATTTCGAATTGCGCGATCGGGTGGCGATCGTGGATTTCGACGCGCCGTCGAAAAACCCCCGCATGCACATTGTCGATCTGGTCGGCGGGCAGACGAGCAGCTATCTGGTGTCCCATGGTCGCGGGTCCGATCCGGCCCATTCCGGCTGGCTGCACAGCTTCTCCAACGAGTTCAACTCGCTCGCCAGTTCATCCGGCGCGTTCAAGACAGGCGACATGTATTTCGGCCAGCATGGTCGCTCGATGCGTCTGCTCGGCCTAGACCCGCAGAACAGCAACGCCGAGCAGCGCGCCATCGTTGTCCATGGCGCCGATTATGTCAGCGAGGATCATGTCGCCGCCTGGGGCAAATGCGGGCGCTCGGAGGGCTGCTTTGCCGTCGCGCCGCATATCGTGCCGCAGGTGCTGGGCCTGCTGGGGCCGGGGCGGATGCTCTATGCCGACAAGATCGGCAATGGCTGATCCCATCCTCCCCAAGCAGGCTTGGGGAGGATTTCACTGAATTACCCTTCGGTCGCGGGGGCGCCGGTCATGGTTTCGATCTGCGGCTTGTTGGTCGCGTCGATCGACCCATCGGCGATCATGGCCTGGCCCAACGCGATGGCCTCATCACGAATACCCTCTTGCGTGCCGGTCTGGCTCGATCCGATCAGGGCGGCCAGCAGGACATTCCTGGACGCCGCATCATCAGGCTGGTCCGCGACCGTCTGGCGCGCCAACTTCAGCGCTTCTTCATAAAAGGGATCGGCGCCGCCGCGGTCATGATCGCGCAGATTCTGATTGCCGAGCTGGATGAGGATGCCCGCCAGAATGTTGCGGCTGGCGGTATCGGTCGGCTTGGCCTCCACCACCTTGCGCCAATAGGGCACCGCTTCGTCATAAATGGGGATGACCCGGTCCATCTGCCCCAGCGCGCCATAGGCGGCCGCCTGCGCATACAGGGCGTTGGCGAGGAAATTGACATTGTCGATCTTCGACGGGTCAGCCTCCGAAGCCGTGCGGATCGCGGGCAGCGCCGCGTCATATTTGGCGACGGCCGTGGCATTGTCGCCCTTCTGCTGCGCGGTCTGGCCAGCGGTGAAATCGCTCACGGCCTTATTGAAGGCAGCGATTTCCGCAGGGGTGAGTTCCCGCGCGACGGGTGCAGCGTCTGCGGCCGGCGCAGCTTCTTCGACCGGGGGCGCCTCAGGCGGCGGGGCGTCCGGCACCTGCTGGGC
>JAGVJS010000353.1 GCA_020051025.1 Sphingobium sp.
CCTGCGCCAGTTCGGGCGGCAACTGTGCCGGGCGCACCCAGCCGAGGTCGCCGCCGACCGCCGCCGTGGAGGCTTCGGAAAACTGGCGGGCATAGGCCTGGAAGCTGCCACCCTGCTGAATCTGCTGGATGATATTGCGGGCGTTGGCGACGATCTGTTCCTGATTTTCAGGCGTAGCCGACAGGTAGATTTCGCCGATGCGATATTCGTCGCTGCCCTTGGAGGCGTTCAGCCGATCGACGACCGCCTTCACTTCATCTTCCGATACGTTGACGAAGGGTTGGATATTGCGGCGTTGCAGGCGGCTCCAGGCCAGTTCGCCCTCGATCTGACGCTTGATGCTGGCCGCTGAACTGCCCTTTTCGCGCAGATAGGCGTCGAATTGCGTGGGCGACTGACGGAAATTGGCCGCCACGCGCTCATAGCTCTGGTTGATTTCGGCCGGGTCGATCTTGATGTCGTTGGCGGCGGCTTCCTGGATTTGCAGCGTTTCGTCGATCAGGTTGCGCAGAACCTGTACGCGCAGACGTTCCTTTTCCTCTTCTTCCACCTTGCCGCCATTCGCGGTGATGATGAGCGCCAGGCGCTGGTCAATGTCGGTGCCCGTGATGATCCGGTTGTTGACGATGGCCGTGGCCTTACGGACATTCGGGTCGCTCTTGCCGAAGACGGTGACATCCTTGGGTAGGTTCAGCTGCTGGCTCGCGACATTGCCGTCATCATCGACCGTCTGGGCGAGGACCGGCTGAACACCGGCACTGAGCAGCGCGGAGGACAGGAGCAAAGTGCGAAAGCCCGAGCGAACGCCATGAAACAGGCTGTTGGGCGAGGAAACGACAGGCAGCATCGTCGGCAATAATCTCCAATACGAACCCGCACATGATGCGCTGGTCCGCCTTAACCGGCCCTGACGGGGATGCGGGAGCCTGTTCCTTATATACCAATATTGCGGAAAGCTAGCCGTAGCTGGAAACCGTTGCCCTTTCGCGCGTCGCCGTTGGTCTGATAGCTGCGGACCCAGGTGAAGCCCAGGGTGAGGCAATCATCCTCATAAGCGAAGCCCAGGCGATGGCGGACGGGTTCGAACCCGTCGGCTTCGCTGATCGGATCTTCCCGCGTGTCGGTCAGGTCGATGACGGTCGAGCCGAAAACGGACCAGAAGCGCGCGAACTGGGCGCGGGCGCCGAGGCGGATTTCCTCGCGGTCCTGCAAATCCTCCAGCCCCGAAATGACGTTGCGGTTGAGCCGCAGATAGCCCGCCATGACATAGGTGTTCCTGCTGCCGATCGTGGTGTCGATCTCGTTCCGGCGCACGGACAGATTATTCTTATCCAGCCGGAACCGGTGCGTGAACGCGATGAAATCCTTGTAGCGCAGCATCGTGCGGCCGACGATGTCGGAGGTGCGGTCCGACAGACCAGTGCCGTCGGGCAGAATACTTTCGCGGCTGTCAAGGCGGTAGCTTTGGCCCACGATGCTCTGAAGCGAGAAATTGGGCAGATCGAGGCTATATTCCAGGCCGTAGGTGACGCGCGAACTATCTTCGAACCGGTCGTAGCCGGCGAAGCGGTTGAGCGCGAAGAGGTTGCTGTCTTCCAGATCGACGGCGCGGGCATCCTCATTGGGGAGCGACAGGTTGGCGATCTTGGGCGAGGCGACGATCTGGATACGCGGGGCGATGCGCTGAACGCCGCCAAAGGCTTCGCCCACGAAGGGCCAGCGCATGTCGACCGCCGCCGCCGCGATGCCGCGCGACTGCCAGCCCGGATCGCCGGCATAGCTGACCACCGAGGTCAGGCCATTGTCGCTGCTGTGATAGACATCGCCGCGCAGATAGCCGGTGAAGGTGACTTCCTGACCCATGCCGGTCAGCTTGCGCAGATTCCATTCGGCCGCCGCGAAGGCGCGCTGCGTATCCTGCCCATGGGTGCGGGTGATGGCCAGCGTGTTGGCCTGCAATTGCAGGACGCCGCCCAGCAGAGGGTCGGTAAACCGGCGGCGATAGTCGATCACGGGCAGCGCGATCGGGGTCTGCCCCTGCGAATCGCCCTGACGCAGGGTCTGCACTGCCCAGCCGCGAATCGAGAAATAGCTGTTATCGTCGATCCGCTGCGCGCCGATGGTCGAGCGCAGCCGGTCTTCGCGACTGATATCGTAGCGGCGCAGGAAGGTGCGGTCGGTGGCGACGCGGACCGATCCGTCCAGGCTCCATTCCGGCGACAACTGCATCTTGCCGCTGGCGTCGAGATAGCCGCGAATATCCTTTTCGGCATTGGTCGATACCGCATCGCTGCCGATGCCGACGCGACGGCCATAAGTGGCATAGCCGGTGATCGTGTATGCGCCGCGATCATAGAGATGCCGGTAATTGGCCTCCAGCATCGGCAGGACGCCGGTATAGACATGCGGCGTAATGGTAACGTCGCGGTTGGGCGCCAGCTTGAAATAATAGGGCAGCGCCGCTTCGAAACCATTATTGCGGTCGTAGCGCAGGTTCGGGACCAGCAGACCGCTGCCGCCGGCTTCGCCCACCGGATGGGACAGGCCGGGCAGCGGAATTAGCGGCAGGCCGAACAGTTCGATATTGGCATTGGTATAGGTGACGCGCTCGCGAGTGGGGTCATAGACGACCTTGACCGCGTTGATCTGCCAGGTCGGTTCCTTGGGGCAGCCATGGCTGTCCTCCACCGCGCAGCCGGTATAGGTGGCGCGATTGAGCGTGTAGACGCCATTGATCCGCGTACCCTTGACCGAAGCGAGGCGGCCGCCGGACTGGAGCACCAGCAGCATATTGTCGACCGCGCCGTCCTTCAGCGTGTCGGTGACGTCGAACCGATCGCCATAGGCGACATTGCCGTCGGCATCGATGATCGACACATTGCCCTGCGCCTCCACCTTGCCGCTGGTGCGATTCCATATGACCTTGTCGGCGCGCAGCCGGTTGCCTTCGCGCAGCAACTGGACATTGCCGTTCGCGGTCACGACTTCGCTGTTGCTGTCATATTGCAGCGCGTCGGCGGCAAAGCCGATCTGATCGTCACTGTCCGGGACCGGCGCGTCGGGCGCGCTGATCGGGGCGGCAGGTTCGTTCAGCTGTTGCGCCAGCGCATGGGGCGTGGCGGCAAAAGCAGCGCTGACCAGCAAGGCGGCGCGGAAGGGCAGGGAGAACAGGGCGTTTTGCAAGCGGTGGTGCCTCATCGACAGGCGCATCTGGCTGTCCCGCCTATCGCACGGAGGCCGGCTCGGCAATCGCCCGTCGTGCATCGGGGGCGGGAAAATCGGTCGAACGGCTTTGCCAGACGGGGAAAGCCGCACTATCTGGCAGACAAGAGCGCGGTTCGCGCCGCACAGACAAGAGGAAAAGCGCCCCGATGGATATCCAGTTCAGCCCGACCCGCCCCGATGCCGATACGCTGGCGTTCGTCGTACCCAAAGGGGGATTCGACGCCCTGCCGCTGACGGCCGGCCCGGTGCTGGCCGCTGGCGCCACCGCATCGCGCTTCACCGGCGAGACGGGCACGAGCTTCGAGAGCTTCGTGGAAGAAGGCGGCAAGACGGTGCGCGTGCTGCTGCTGGGCGTGGGTGCGGGCAGCGAGCAGGATTATGAGAAGGCCGGCGCGGCACTGACCGCCAAGCTGGGCACCAGTGGCGCAACCCATGCCGCCGTGGAATTTTTCGGCGGCGCGACCGGTGAGCAGTCGGCGCAGCTGGCCTTTGGCGCTTTGCTGCGCGGCTGGCGGTTCGACGTCTATCGTTCGCGCCAGAGCGAGAAGGCGAAGCCGACGCTGAAGACGGTAACGCTGGTCGCGACGGGCGCGGAAGCGGCCTGGGAAAAGCAGGCGGCAATTGCGGCGGGCGTGGCCTTTACCCGCGAACTGGTGTCGGAGCCGGCGAACATTCTCTATCCCGAAAGCTTCGTGGAACGCTGCCAGCATCTGGCCGATCTGGGCGTCAAGATCACCGTGCTGGACAAGGCGGCGATGGAAAAGCTGGGCATGGGTTCGCTGCTGGGTGTGGCGCAGGGGTCGGTGCGGGAAGCGCGGTTGCTGGCGATGGAATGGGACGGCACCAATGGCGCTTCGGACAAGCCGGTGGTCTTCGTCGGCAAGGGCGTGACGTTCGATACCGGCGGCATTTCGCTCAAGCCCGGCGCGGGCATGGAAGACATGAAGTGGGACATGGGCGGCGCGGGCGCGGTTGCCGGCGCGATGAAGGCG
>JAGVJS010000339.1 GCA_020051025.1 Sphingobium sp.
CTACGACCAGGCCGAAGTCGTGGGCTACCTGCGACGTCTCGACTGGCTGCTGGTCGGAGCCGTCGGCGCGATCGTCGCGTACGGGCTCTGGGCCGTCGCCGGGATCACGCGCTACGACGTCGAGGGCAACGAGAGCTACTACGTGGTCAGGCAGGCGATCGCCGCCTTCATCATGGCAAGGAAGATCGCCGCCGAGCGCTCATTCGCCTCGATCCGGGCCGACAGGGTACCGAGCAGGAAATCGACCAGGCGGAAGGCGACCAGTTGCAGCACCAAAGTGACGCTGCCCCAGATGACGATGTCCCAGACATTGACCGATCCGGCAAGGCAGAAGCCCAGCGGCACGGCAAGGCCGATCGCCGCCCCGCCCAGCGAGATGGCGGCCGATTCATTGCCGGCGCGGATCAGCGCAAATTCGTCATGCGGGGTTATCCACATGTAGAGCGCCAGCGCGGCGAGCCAGACCAGCGTGGCGCTGCCCAGATGCAGCAGGAGGATGGGAAGGCCCGACAACAGGCTCTGGATGACGGGCATGGGATCGCTCATGCCGTCAGAAATGCCGCAACCCGCCCCAAGGTTCAATCGGGGCGGGTTGCAATGTCAATTTATCATGCTGTTACCGGCACATGCGCACCCGAACGTTGCGGTCGCGATAATGGTCATAGCGCCATTCGCTCCAGCAACGGGACCGATAACGATAGTTGGAGCGGTAATAGCCGCGATGCCCACGCCAGTCGCGTCCGCCCCGCCAGTGCCGACGATCGTCCCAGCGTCGGCGATCACCACGATCCCAATGGCGGTCGCGATCACCACGCCAGCCATTGCCGCCATAATGTTGCGCCTGAGCCGGCACAGCCGCCGCGCCAAGGCCGGTGATGGCGAGGCTCAGCGCCGCCGCGCCCTTCCAGAACAGGTTCATCATATCTCTCCTCACAGATCCCGCCCATGAGGGGGGGAAGCATGGAAGGGAGAATGAACCCGACTGACTGAACAGTCCGGGAATGGCCCTGTAATCAACCGTTCAGCCTGGAACGAGTGAATGACGGACCATTGCGCCAAGCCGTCTCAGCGCCCGCGAAGGGCGGCTTCCGCTTCCTGCATATAATCGCGGGTGATTGGCAGGGTGCGGCGATTGCGCGCGTACTGGACCTGGAAATTGCACATGCTGCCATGTTCGAACACGGTCGCCGCGCCGGCGAGGTAAAAGGTCCAGAGACGGAAGAAACGATCGTCGTAAAGCGCGACGATATCCGCCTTGTGCGCCATGGTCCGCTTATACCATTCCCGAATGGTCAGGCCGTAATGGACGCGCAGCACCTCCACGTCCGTCACCATCAGGCGTGTCCCCTCGCTGCCCTGAATCATTTCCGACAGGGCAGGAATATAGCCGCCGGGGAAGATATATTTGGTGGTGAAGGCGTCGGTCGTGCCGGGGCCGCCCATGCGACCGATCGTGTGGATGAGCATCACGCCATCGGGGGTGAGCAACTGGCGGCACTTGTCGAAAAAGGTGCGGTAATCGGGCGTGCCGACATGTTCGAACATGCCGACCGACACGATCCGGTCGAACGGCCCGGTCATGTCGCGATAGTCGATCAGTTCGAAGCGGACATGGTCGGCCACGCCAGCATCGGCCGCCCGCTGGCGCGCGACCTTCAACTGTTCCTCCGACAAGGTGATGCCGGTGACGTCGACGCCGCAGGTGCGATGCAGATACAGCGCCATGCCGCCCCAGCCGCAGCCGATGTCCAGCACCTTCATGCCCGGCTTCAGGTGCAGCTTGGCGGCGATATGCGCCTTCTTGTCCTCCTGCGCCTGCTCCAGACTGATCCCAGCCTCATTGTCCACATCGGGATAATAGGCGCAGCTATATTGGCGGTCGCGATCGAGGAAGAGGGCGTAAAGCGCGCCCGACAGATCATAATGATGGGCGACATTGGCCTTCGACCGGGCGCGATGGTTGGCGCGCCAGAGTTTCTGGCGCACTTCGCCGATGCCGCGCTTGAGCAGGCTCTTCGATTCAATCGACTTGCCCTGTTCCCAGGGGTTGTTGGCGCGGATCATGGAGACGAATTCCATGATGCTGCCCCCTTCCAGATCGACCCGGCCGTCGATCCAGGCTTCGGCCATGCCGAGCCGTGGGTCTTTCACGATGTCGAAGGGCACCCGGCCATCCTTGAACCGCAGCGCCATGTCCGGGAAGTCCGGGTCGGACTGGCCGACCGCGATCGTCTTGCCATTGGCATAATGGACGGTGAGGCGGCCGCGCGTGACCAGCCGCTTGAGAACCACTTCAAACAGTTTCATTCAGCTACCTTGTCATGTCGTTACGCCAGCGTCAAATGCCGGCATACCAGTCATAATCGGCATGGTCTTCCCAAAAACCACCCTTACCTTTGCCGATCCCGGCCAGACTGTCCACCGCCTCTATCCCCATGAGATATTTGGCTTGTTTGTAACCCAATTGCCTTTCGACACGCAGCCGCAGCGGCGCGCCATTGGCGACCGAGAGCGGCCGGTCGTTGAGCGCGAAGGCCAGGATGGTCTGGGGGTGGAAGGCATCGGCAAGATCGATGCTTTCATAATAGGGCCGACCGCCGCCCATATCGTCGGCGCAGCGAAAGACGATGTAGCGCGCCCGGCTTTTCAACCCCGCGCCGTCGAGAATCGTCTTGAGCGGCACGCCGCGCCACTTGCCGATCGCGCTCCATCCTTCCACGCAATCATGGCGGGTAATCTGCTCGCGATGGGGCAGACTGCGCAATTGCGCCAGCGAGAGGGACAGGTCACGCGTGACCAGCCCCGTCACTTGCAGCCGCCAGTCGGCAAAGCCGCCGCGCCACAGCGCCTTGTAGGCGGGGGTATTGGGATTGGCGGTGCCGTTCGCGCGAAAGATCGGCGAAATCTGGTCGGAACGAAATTCCCGCGCCAGCGCATCGGGCGCCATAAGGCCGCGCTGCGCCCATTTGTGGAAATTCTCTGCGGAAAAGAGCGCCTTGCGAAAATGTTCGTTACGCGCCAGCCGGTCGCAACCCGCCAGCGTGGCGGTCGCGCCGAGCAGCAAGGTGCGGCGGGTCAGGATCATGCCCGCCCCCGTGGCAGGCGATAGCGGCCGGTGACGATCGCCCATAGCTGATTCACCGGTCCGCTGAGCAGGACCATGAGGATATGAACGAAAAAGAAGGCGACGAGCGCGAAGGCGGTAATGAAATGGATCGACCGCGCCGATTGCCGCCCGCCGAACAGGTCGACCAGCCAGGGCCAGGCCGCGTTCATGCCGGGGGACATGGTCAGGCCGGTCAGGATGATGAGCGGCAGCGCCACGAAGATCACTCCGACATAGCTCGCCTTTTGCAACAGGCCATAACGCAAGGCCGCCTCTCCCGTCGGGAAACGCAGTCGGGCATGGTCGCGGATTTCCTGCCATAGATGGCGGCGCGTCAGTTCTTCGCGGCGAAAGGCCAGATCGCGGGCAATGTGGCGGTTCGCAAGGCTCCAGAGCATATAGCCGAGCAGGGCAAAGGCGAAGATCGGCGCTGCGGCAAGATGCCAGTGGCGCGACAGGGCCAGGCTGTAATGGCCCGGCAAGGTGAGCCAGCCTGGGAAGCGATCCAGCACCAGCCAGCCGCGATCGAAATTCGCGCCATATTGCCCCCAGTAGAGGCGGGGATGGGCGTTGAAGATGCCCAGGCCGCTGGTGAACAGGATGTAGAGCAGCAGCGCGTTCAGCGCATGCCATAGCCGGGTGGAGAGACGATGGCGCGGGACCATCCTGTCTGCGCTGTCGACCATGCTGCCCATGGCGCGATCCTATCCGATTTTCGGGCGGGGTCCATCGGCGATCACCCCACCTGGGGCAGAATGTCCGATGTAACCGTTTTGCAACACAAGCCCTGAAATTGATTGAAATAAAGATCACCCCCCTTTGCAACTCAAACTTGCGATCCTAGATGGCTGCTGCGCGGTCATGATGCGGATCGCGCTCTTGATCTCCCGAATATGGAGAGAAGAGTCGCAGGAGTTATTGTGAGAATAAGTTCATAATATCTTTGCATCGAACCTGAACGCCAGATGAATCTCTAAGTCTAGGCGACAAGATAAATATCGAGGACTTTATGAAGACTGTGATTTTCGCAGCGATTGCTGCCGCCACCGCTGTTTCGGCCCCTGCTTTTGCTCAGGACGCTGCGCCCTTCACCGGGCCGCGCGCGGGCATCATCGCGGGCTACGACAAGTTCGATGGCCGTGACGGCTTCACCTACGGCGTGACCGCCGGCTACGACCTCGCCGTGACCCCCGGCGTGACCTTCGGCCCGGAAGTGTCGTTCAGCGACAGCACCACCAGCGCTGGCGCCGGTGCGGAAGTCAGCCGTGACCTGGCCGCTTCGGTCCGTCTGGGCTACACCCTGACCCCGCAGGTTCTGGCCTTCGGCAAGGTCGGCTATGCCAACACCCGCATCGACCTGAACGGCGCTGGCGCTTCGTTCGAAGGCGTGCGCTACGGCGGCGGCCTGGAATATGCCGTGACCCCGAACACCTACATCTCGGCCGAATATCAGCGCAGCGAATATGAAGCCAATATCGGCGGTCGCGACGCCGGCCTGGTCGGCATCGGCTTCCGTTTCTGATCCCTCTCAAAACGATCAGAGATTAAGGAAGGGCGGCCTTGCAAAGGGCCGCCCTTTTCTATTGGGGCAGGCTTTGAAGGTCCGGTTCCACCCAGCCCAGCCGGGCCGGGACAGCCATCAGGCGGTCGCGCGACCAGTAGGCAAAAGGCCAGTTCTTGTCGCCCAAGGGTGAGGCCATGAGCGCAGCCAGCGCCGCGGCCGGGGCGATATCCGCAGGCAGGCAGGCCAGCAGGTGGCGCGTCATGTGCAGCGACGCCTGGGTGATCGTTTCATGATAGCCGCTGCTGTCGCTGTTCGCGCCACCCACACTGTCATTATAGCGGCGGATGAGGCCCGGCATGTCGCGTTCGGGCCGAATGTCGGGGCGTTTCAGGATCAGCCAGAGCGCGGTCGCGAAATGGGCCTCATGCGTCCAGCGGTCCTTAGGCAGGGTGCAGGCGCAAAAATTCTCTGCCAGCACTTCCATCTCCGCGTCCGTCATCATCCATCACCCCTTTTTGCGGCGTTCAGGCATATAGCGGCAGATAATCGTAGCCGCGCGTCGGATCGGGCATTGCATCTGCGCCTTCCGCTTCCGCGATCATCTGTCGGGTTTCGGCGCGCAGCGATATGATCTCGACATCGACCGGCTGAATGTCGTTCGGCGCAACATCCTCCATCACGGCGCGCAATGCCTCCAGCAACAGGGCGGGGTCCGGCTTCCACACCGCATAGCCTTCGTTGGCGAGGGCCACCTGATCGATGCCCAGCCGTTTCAGCAATCGTGCCTTGCGCGCCACATCCTCTATCCCCGCCGTTCGTGCGCCGGTAATCGCAAAGGCGGTGACGGGGTCGGCAATGCCGCGAAGGGGGTCCGAGAAGGCCGGCCGGTCGCCGCCCCAAGCTTCGGGCGGGCAGAGCTTTTCCGCTGGCATGATGCGACGGTCCGGCCGAATTTCTGCCGGATAGATGCGGCACGCATTGGGCCGCCGCTCATAGGCGCCGCACCGCATATCCGCCTGCAAATTGGGGCATGGGCCATCGAACACGGCGGTCGGCAGCAGCGCGATCGTCACCGGCAACGCCTGACTGGTTGCCGGTACAGCCCGTGCCGCGCGATAGGCCTCACCCGATCCTTCCGGGAAGGGCAGGTCGGGCGCCGCGTCGCATAGCAATTCGACGCGCCCGCCATGGGCCAGCCAGTCGACCGCTTCCGACAGGCTGAGTAAAAGACGCAGCCCATTGCAGCATTTCCCGCACGATGTGCAGGCGAAGCGCAATGCGGATTCGATTGTCGAATCGTCAGTGGAGAGGATGTTCATTGGTGCGGACCCAGTGCAGGAAAGCGGGTGTCGCCCGAAGCGCCACCCGGGTCGACCTGCTCGCTTTCTTTGGAAAGTCTGGCGGGCCTGAACCTTTGGCTACGTTTTTTCCTGCGCAGGTCAAGCTGTTAGCCGACAAACATGCCGGACAGGCTGTCAGCCGAGCGCGGCTTGCTTCTCTTCGGCCAGCCGCTTCATCTCCGCCTTGCTCTTCTTTTCGCTCGCCGACTTGAGCTGGCCGCAGGCGGCCATGATGTCGCGGCCGCGCGGCGTGCGCACCGGCGCGCTGATGCCGCCTTCGAACACGATGTCGGAAAAGCGGCGGATGCGTTCGGGCGACGAACATTCATAGTCGGTGCCGGGCCAGGGGTTGAACGGGATCAGATTGACCTTGGCCGGCAGCTTGTAATGGCGCAGCAGGCGAACCAGCTCGCGCGCATCTTCGTCGCTGTCATTCTTGTCCTTGATCATCACATATTCGAAGGTGATGCGACGGGCATTGTTGGCGCTGGGATAGTCGGCGCAAGCCTGCAACAGCTGTTCGATGCCATATTTGCGGTTGAGCGGGACCAGTTCGTCGCGCACTTCCTTGGTCACGCCATGGAGCGAGACGGCGAGATTCACGCCGATTTCCTCGCCGGCGCGGGCCATGGCCGGCACCACGCCGCTGGTCGACAAAGTGATGCGTCGCTTCGACAGGGCCAGGCCGTCGCCGTCCATCACGACCTTCAGCGCGTCGCGCACATGATCGAAATTATAGAGCGGCTCGCCCATGCCCATCATCACGATGTTGGTCAGCATGCGGCCGTCCGACGTATAGTGCGACGCATCGTCCGCTTCATCGTCGTTGGCCGATGCCATGCTGCCCCTGGGCCATTCGCCCAGCGCGTCGCGGGCCAGCATCACCTGCCCCACGATTTCGCCCGGCGTCAGATTGCGCACCAGCCGCATCGTGCCGGTGTGGCAGAAACTGCAATTCAAGGTGCAGCCGACCTGGCTGGAGACACACAGCGTACCGCGGTCCGCATCAGGGATGAAGACCATTTCATAATCCTGCCCGTCGTCGGAGCGGAGCAGCCATTTGCGGGTGCCGTCGGACGACACCTGCGCCTCCACCACCTGCGGGCGGCCGACGACGAAACGTTCGGCCAGCCAGCCGCGCATGGGCTTGGCCAGGTCGGTCATCGCCTCAAAATCGGTTTCGCCGCGATGATAAAGCCAGTGGAACAGTTGCTTGGAGCGCAGCTTGGCGGCCTTGAGGTCCAGCCCCGCCTCCTCCAGCGCGCCTTTGATCTGCGGGCGCGACAGGCCCATCAGATCGGTGCGGCCATCTTCGCGCGGCGTTACCGCGCGCGGGACGGGCACAGGATCAAGAGGGCCGGGAATCGGCATGAGCGGGCTGGCGGCTGATTGCATGGGCGCGCACATAGTCGATTTTCGCGGAATTTTAAAGGACTGTTACATCACCGCAAGCGCGCGCAGCCCAGCGCTGCCGCGTCGATCGCCGTGGCC
>JAGVJS010000136.1 GCA_020051025.1 Sphingobium sp.
AGCCGCTTCGGCCGCCGCCGGCCATGGTTGCTGGGCGGCCTTGTCGTCGCAGGCTCTGGCCTGCTGCTACTAGGCCTTGCCCCCAACCTGCTGCTGCTGGGGCTGGGCTGGATCATCTGTCAGGCGGGCTTCAACGCGATGCAGGCGGGTTGCCTGCCGATCCTGCCCGACGTCATCCCCGTCCGCTGGCAGGGCCGCGTCGCCGGCATGCTGGGCATGACGTCGACCATGGGCACCTTCGCGGGCAGCTGGATCACCCAATATACGCAGGGGTCTTCGCTGCTGATGTTCCTCGCCCCCTTTGCGATCACCGTGGTCAGCATCGCCATCCTCTGCCTGATCCTGCCCGATCGTCCGGCCGACGCCAGCGATGACCGTCGCCTTGGCCCCATCGCCATGCTGCGCGCGATCGGCGCCCCGTTCCGCGACTGGGACTTCAGCTGGGCCTTTGGCAGCCGCTTCCTCATCATGATGGCCTGGTCGTTCCTGCTGACCTACCAGCTTTTCTTCCTGACCGATCAGCTGTCGCTGGCCAAATCAGACGCGACGCAGGTGATGGTCAAATCCATGGCGATCATCGCCACCGCGACCATTGCCATCTCACTGGTCGGCGGTTTCATCACCGACTGGACCGGCCGCCGCAAACCGCTGGTCTTTCTTGCCGCCGCGCTGGAGGGCGCCGGTTTCCTGACGATCGCGCTCGCCCCATCCGTCTCGCAATTCCTGGTCGGCGTCGCCATGGCCGGCATCGGCAAGGGCCTCTATTTCGCGGTCGACCTCGCTCTGCTCGCCGCCATCCTGCCCCGGCCGGAAGACAGCGCCAAGGATATGGGCGTGTTCCAGATCGCCAACAGCCTGCCCCAGTCGCTGGCCCCCGCGATCGCGCCGATCATCCTTGTGATCGGCAATGCGCAGGGCAATGGCTATGCCGCCATCTATATCGTCGGCTGCCTCTTCGCGCTGCTCGGCGCCATCACCATCTGCCCGGTGCGCCGCTCCCGCTAAACTTGCATGCCGGCTCTTTCGAATATATGGATCATATATGATTCATATATTTGAGATGATGTAATGGGTATCGTCAACATAGAGGATGAGCTGCACGAGCAGCTGCGCAAAGCCAGCAAGGCCTCCTACCGGTCGATCAACGCGCAGGCCGCCTTCTGGATCAGAATCGGCATGCTCAGCGAGCTGAACCCGCAGCTGACCTTCCAGCAGATCGTCGTGCGGGAGTTGAAGGAGGCCGGCGTCGCCCCCGCGATCGTCGGGGAACCGGCGGGATGATCAAGACCCCCGCGCAAGTGGAGATCATGGCGCAGGCCGGCCGCCTGCTGGCGTCGGTTTTCACCTGGCTCGACGGCCAGCCGCTCGCCGGCCGCACGACGATGGACGTGAACGATGCGGTCGAACGCTATATCGTCGACCAGTTGAACGCCCGCCCCGCCAGCAAGGGCCAATATGGCTATGGCTTCGTCCTCAACTGCTCGATCAACCAGGTCGTCTGCCACGGCGTACCCTCCACGACGGACGTGCTGCGCGACGGCGACATCGTCAATTTCGACATCACGCTGGAAAAGGACGGCTATATCGCCGATTCCAGCAAAACCTACATGATTGGCGACGTAACGCCCGCTGCGCGCCGGCTGGTGAAGACCACCTATGACGCGCTGTGGCAGGGCATCGGCGTGGTGCGCCCCGGCGCCCGCCTCGGCGATATCGGCCATGCGATCGAGCGCCATGCCAAGCGCGCCGGCTATTCCATCGTGCGCGACTATTGCGGCCATGGCATCGGGACGGAGATGCACGAGGAACCGCAAATCCTGCATTTCGGGCGGCCCGGCACCGGGCTGGTCCTGAAGGAAGGCATGGTCTTCACGATCGAACCGATGCTCAATCAGGGCCGCCGCATGGTGCAGACCCTGGACGATGGCTGGACGGTCGTGACCGCCGACGGCAAGCTGTCCGCCCAGTTCGAACATACGGTGGCGGTCACGGCGAACGGCGTCCGCGTCCTGACGCTTCGCCCGGACGAAAAACCGCCATGTCATTGAAATGGTGCCCCCGGAGGGAGCGACATCGAACCCGCCAGGGTTCGCAAGGCCGAACGGCCGCCCGAGCTTATGCGAGGATAGCCAAGCGGGCGAATGCCCGCGCCGGCGCCTGAGGCAACAAATAATGGTGCACCCAACTGGATTCGAACCAGTGGCCTCAAGATTAGGAATCTTGCGCTCTATCCTGCTGAGCTATGGGTGCCCCGCGACGGCTCTATTGCGCGGGGCGGCTCCGGTCAATTCTTAGCTTGCGGCGGAATCACCGGAAAGGGCAGCGGCGCAACCTCGACCCCTTCGGCAATCAGCGCCTTGGCCTCGGCAGGCGCCACTTCGCCGTGGATGCTGGCGCGGTCCTGTTCGCCATAGTGCATGGCGCGGGCCTGCTCGGCGAAACCGCGCCCGACCCAGGTGGAGCCTTCCAGCGCCTTTTTCTGCGCCTGTCCCAGCGCTTCGACCAGCGCCTGCATCTTCGCCTGATCCGCGACATTCATGACCGGCGCGGTTGGTTCGTCCT
>JAGVJS010000318.1 GCA_020051025.1 Sphingobium sp.
CGGTCATCGGGTCAGGCGGCCTTCAGGCGCGACGGCACGGCACGGACGCTGGACAGCGCGGCCTGCGCGTCGGCATCCTGGCCTTCATTGCCGGCCTCATGATATTCGGCATCCTCATTGACCTGCCACACGTCATGGATACGTGCGCCCGCGACGATGTTGCGGGCGGTCAGCATCGCCGTCATCATCGCATGGTCCTGATTATTATAACGGTGCATGCCGTTGCGGCCGACCAGATGGAGCGTGGGATAACGCGCTTCCAGTTCGCTGCGCATCGCCAGCACATTGGCGGCATAGTCATCGTCATAGACCGGATAGGCCTTTTCCTGCCGCACGACCGCGCCGCCGACCACATCGTCGGGGTTGCACAGGCCCAGCTGCGCCATTTCACGGGTGGCGAGCGCGATCAGATCGTCGTCCGACGCGGACCACAGGCCGTCGCCTTCGAAACAGAAATATTCCAGGCCGACGCAGGCGAGCGAGGGATCAGGCACCATTTCGGGCGACCAGCTGCGGAAATTCTGGATACGGCCGACCTGTACCTTGCTGTCGTGGATATAGATCCAGTTGTCGGGGAAGATATCCTCCCCCTTCACCATCAGCGCCACGGTCAGGAAGTCGCGA
This sequence comes from Sphingobium sp., assembly GCA_020051025.1. GTDB lineage: Bacteria > Pseudomonadota > Alphaproteobacteria > Sphingomonadales > Sphingomonadaceae > Sphingobium. The sequence continues at coordinate 625 of JAGVJS010000318.1, forward strand.
TATTTGAGGTCCATCGCCTGCGGCAGCGTGTCGGGCAGCGGATGGATGCGGCCGGCCAGTTCGCGCATCGGCGCCGACGAGATGACATGGGCGGCGTCGATGGTGATATCGCCGTCCGGCCCGGTCGCGATCAACCGCCAGCGGTCGTTCGCCTTATCCTCTTCCAGCCGCTTGAAGCTGTGCGCCATCAGTATCTGGTTGCCGCCGGCGACCACCTTGTCGCGCGCGGCCTCCCACATCATGCCAGGGCCAAGACGCGGATAGCGGAACGTCTCCAGCAGCGTCTTGGTCGCCATGCCGTCATTGGGCTTCTTGTTGAGGCCAAGCGAACGCTTCAGCCCGTCGACCACCGCGCCCCAGAGCGACAGCCCCTTGATCCGCTGCGCCGCCCAGTCGGCCGACATCTCGTTGCAGGGCATGCCCCAGACCTTCTCCGTGTAGGTTTTGAAGAAGATGGAGAAGAGTTTGTGGCCGAAGGCGTTGACGGTCCAGTCCTGGAAGGAGCGGATGTTGCGGTTCGGGAAGAGGCGCGCCTTGGCGAAGCTCGCCATGCACAGCGTCGAGCGCCATATGCCAAGGTTCCACAGCGCTTCGAACGCGCGCAGCGGATAGCTGTAGAATTTGCCCTCATAATAGATGCGGCTCATCCGCGGACGCTGGATGAAGTCGTCCGGCAATATCTCGTTCCACAGGTCGACGACCTGCTGCGACTTGGAGAAGAATCGGTGCCCGCCAATGTCGAATCGGAAGCCATCCAGTTCCACCGTGCGGCTGATGCCGCCGACATAGACCGGATCCTTCTCGATCACGGTGACGTTAAGTCCCTGTTTCGTCAGCAGATAGGCGGCGGTCAGGCCCGCTGGCCCGGCGCCGATGATGGCAACGTCGACGCTGTGATCGGTACGCGGCATGGCAGGCAATTCCCCCGAGGATCGTTCGTGTCTTGGGGAGTGAAGGAAATCCTCTAAGGAGTGGTTAATCGGCGGTAAGCATGATGGTCCGGTCACGGCTTTCGGACAAGCCAAAGGGCCACCCCACTTTCGTGGAGCGGCCCTCTGCATTTTCCCTTCGTGCGGGGGAAACGCGTTTCAGCTCTGGCGCTGCACCAGCATGTTGAGGTCGCTGCGGGCGCTGTCGATCGCGCTGCCATAACAGGTGCGGAATCCATCGGTGACCGGCAGGACCGATCCGTTGACCCAGCCGCATACCTGCTTGGAGGCGCGGACCAGCCGGGAATCGGCGCGGCGCATGCCGTTGGTGCTGGCAAGGTTGAGGTCGGCCACCGTTACGGCGATGCTCCGCGTTTCCGTACCGGCATGGCCATCGACGATCACGTCCATTTCGGCACTGCCGGCGCTCGCCACGCCGGGCAGCGCAAGGGCCATCGTGGCGGCCAGCGCCACCAGCGTCTTCTTGGTCATCCTATTCTCCTGTCGAACATGTTTTTATTGTTCGCCCCACGTCTGACGTGGAAGTAGGGTCGCCTGCCTAAATAGGCGCAGCTGGCGGGGTTGAAAAGAGGCCACTTCGCAAAAAATGGCGGTTTTCCGCGATTTTTGCAGCTGCGAACGGTATTGGCACTTGACCCTGACTGGCCGCACGCGGGATGCAGGGTCATGCGCCTGACCCGTCTCTTGCCTGCCCTGCTCCTGCTGCCGATGCTGGCAGGATGTTCTTACAGCGTCATGCCGGACTGGCTGGTCGATATACTGGGCGGGCCGAAGCGGACGGGCCAATATGCCGATGGGCCGTTGAAGGATGGCTATGTTGTTGAAAGAGCCAAGCTAAAACTGCCGACGCTGACGCAGGACGGCGCCATGCGATTGCAGGTCGCGCCATCCTTTGGCCTCTACGACTATGTGCTGGACTTCACGCCGCAGCCGGCGGATTGCCTGATGATGTGGCGGGATCGCGATTTCAATGAGGCAGAGGTTAAGCGGCGCTGCCAGATTATCGCCGTGCATGTTTGGCGCAGCGCGTCAGAAAATGCCGGTTCGCAAACGCCCGTCGAAGAGCGCGCATTCTTCGTACCCGAGGAAGATTATCGTGATGTAATGCAGGCGTTTTCAGAGCGATTGCAAGTCTCGAAGGGGCATTCTGGCGGCGCCATCGACGGGACATGGGTTGGCGTGGAGCATGTTCGCCGAGGTGTCCTGGGTTCGATGGAGGATAATGCGGCGGAACATCCTGATGCTTCGCCGTCTTCCCAGTTGCTGCGCGATACGCATCGCATGGTGCTGTCTTACGGACCGCTGGGGTTCTTTCCGCGATCATATGACTGGCACAGCTTTTCCGATCCCGACCATCCCTGTGGCGGCGGCCTCGCCGGAACCGACCCGGATGGCATGGGCACCAGGGATGACGCCTGCGCGGCCTGGCTCGGGGCAAGGCCGCGCTGACATTTAGGACTGAGTGCGCCCGAACCTTAATGCCGGAAGTGGCGCATGCCGGTGAAGACCATCGCCAGACCGGCTTCGTCCGCGGCCGCGATCACGTCTTCGTCGCGGATGGAGCCGCCCGGCTGGATCACCGCCGTCGCGCCGGCTTCCACCGCCGCCAGCAGACCGTCGGCGAAGGGGAAGAAGGCGTCAGATCGGAAGAGCACACG
>JAGVJS010000026.1 GCA_020051025.1 Sphingobium sp.
ACCAGCCCGTCATGATAGGCGCGCAGCAGGGCATTGCCGCCCTTATCCCGCAGCGGCAGCGCACGCACGGTTAGCAAGGGATGTTACTCCGCCGCCAGCGCCAGGGTCATGCGCTGGTCGAGCAGGGTTGTGGCGACGCCATGCGACCGCGCGTTGTCGACGTCGATCGCCACCGCCCCGTTGGTCAGAATGACCGGGCTGATGGTCATGCGGAAACGGCGCGAAAAGCGGGCGAACGCCTGATCCAGCGTACCGGTGCCGAAGCGGAAACGGATAAGGTTGATAAGACCGAAGGCGCCGATGATGCGGCCGGGATGCTTCACGAACTGTCCGCCCGACCGGAAGGTCTCTGCGGCCTTCAGCGCCTTGCGATCACGCAGCCAATAGGTGTTGCAATTCGAATAGCCGTCATCGGCGAAGGTATAGAATTTGCGCTGACCCTCCGGATGGGCGGCGAGCACCGAGGCGCGACGGGTGAAGGCGACGGCGGCATCCGCGCTCCGGGCAGCGCAACCGTCCAGCATCTCGTCGATCGATTCAGGGGTCAGCATCACATTGTCGGCAGTGGTGATGAGCAGCGGGAAGGCCGCGCCCTCCGCGCCCGCCAGCACACTGTCCACCAGATTGGGCTGCGCGGCAACGCCGACCAGTCGACCGCTGTGGAGCAATCCGCGCAGTGCCGGGATGGTCGCCAGCAGCCTGGGATCCTCGATCACTACGCGCACGGTGCCGATGCGGCGATTGGCGACCAGCGCGTCGATCACATGGAGCAGCATCGGCTGGCCGGCAACCGGCACCAGGCATTTGTGGCTGACACCGGCAGCCATGGCCAGCGGATCGGTCGCGCCGTCGCGGCGGCCGGCAAGCAGGATCGCTGTGCTATGTCCGCTCATGCCGCCACCTGCACGATGGCTTCGTCCAGCAATCCCTGCCGGGCAAGGCTGTGACCGACGATGGTTTCGACCAGTGCGGCATGATCGACGCCGATCGACGCGGCAGAGCGCGAGATCGTCTTCTTCGACCAGAGGTTGCAGGACAGGTTCACTTCCATGAACAGCGCCTGCCCGCTGGCCGGATCATAGCGAAATTCGAAGCGGCCATAGTCGAACGGCCAGAGTTCGGGCAGCAGCGCGGCGGTCATCGCCTCCAGCCGGCTGCGCAGGTCCATATCCTCGACCAGCACCAGCGGATCGTCGCCCGCATCGACCAGGCCGCGCTTTTCCTCATAACTGCGTTCGCGGTTGGGGTCGGCCGGCACATACATCATCGGCGGCAATATCCAGGGCTGCCCTCCGCTGCCGCCGACCACCGGCACCGCCACATCCAGCAGCGGCGACCATTGTTCGACCAGCACGTCATGGCCCAGCGCAAACAGGCTGTCGGCATGATCGCGCGCATCCGCCCATGTGTCGACCATCTTAACGCCCCAGGAGGCGGAGGAGGCGTTGGGCTTCACCACCAGACGGTCCGCCTCGAACGCCGGCGCTTCGAACAGGCCGCCGCGACGGAAGAGTTGCGCGGCCATCGTCGGCACACCGCGCGCGCGGGCAATCATCTTGCTGAGATATTTGTCGTCGGACAGGCCACGCACGATCGGGCTGGCGCCCAGATAGGGCATGTCGCGCCGGCTGAGCAGCAGCGGCGCCAGCATCTCGCTATTCTGGAAACCGCCGCGATTGAGCAGGGTGATGACGAAGTCCGTATCGGGCCGGTCGTAAAGGGCATCATAGCTGTTGGCGACATCGGTATTGAGGCCGATCGCTTCCAGCGTCGTGCGCATTTCATGATGGTAGATGGCATGATTGCCATCCTGCGCGTCCGGCCGACCATCGGCGCAGGCGTGCTTGGCAAGGAAGAGGATGCGGAGCCGCGCCTTGTCGGCAGCGGGGATGCGGATCTGGCGGGGATGTGTCGCGATCATGCCAGCCTGTTACCGTCTGCGCGTGACGGGCCGCCTACAATGGCATTGCAGTCGGATAACTGCGATCGGTCAGAATGATGACGGTTCGGTCACGCATTTGTGACCGAACCGTCCAAATTTACAAAGTTAGAAACCGGCTTTCAGCGTCGCGAAAAATTGCTGCGGCGCGCCGATCAGCAAGGTCTGTGCATCACCGCTGTTGCCGAAGCCGCCCGACCCGATCGTGCTGACATATTTCTTGTCGAACAGGTTGCTGGCGTTCAGCAGCACTTCGATCTTGTCGGTCAGGCGATAGCCGATCGAGGCATCGACGATCACGCGGCCGGGGACCGACACGTCGTTGGTGTAGCTATAATAACGCTTGGTCATATAGTTGGCGCCGATACGACCGAAAACCGGCCCCTGATCGTAATTCAGTTCGCCGCGCAGCATATGCTTGGGGCTGTCGACTACGGTCTTACCCTTGATCGCGGCAACCAGCGTGCCGTCGGAACTGTTGAGCACGTCATCGCGATAGGTGGCGTCGGTGTAGCTGTAGCTGGCATAGAGACCGAAGCCCTGGCCCAGTTTCAGGTCACCCGCCGCTTCGAAGCCAAGCGCGCGAACGCCGCCGACATTCTGCAATGCATTGGCGAGACCCAGCACCGGGCTGCCGACCTGCACAGCAAGCAGGCGATTGCGGAAATTGACGAGATAGGCGCCGACCGTACCGTTGAAGTTCGACGTATTATAGCGCAGGCCCAGTTCGTAGGTGTCGGAGCTTTCCGGCTTCAGATCATTTTTGATCTGATCGAAACCGGCCTGACCGGTGGAGAAGGGCCCGGTGGTGGTGGCGCTGGCAAATGCCTTAGTCACCTGGGTGAAACCGCCGAAGACTTCCATTTCCGGCGACAATTCGACCGCGAAGCCGGCATGGGGCTGGAACCAGTCCTGAACCTTGATCTTGCCTTCAGGGAAGCTGCTCGACACGACGGACGTCGCTTCGTTGGTGACCTTGAACCCCTTCCAGCCGAGGTTGATCGTCAACATGCCCAGATCGATCTTGTCGCGGACATAATATTGCATCGTGTCGGTCGTGAAATCGAATTCCCACTGCGTCGCAAACGGGTTCTTGGGATATTCGCGGAAATTTACGCCCGCTTCGGTACGGCTCTTGAGCGCATAGAAACGACGCGCCTGATTGAATTTGTTGTTTTCATACCAGCCGCCTACGCTGAACGTCTGGATGCCGACCGTATAGTCGACATTACCGAATATGCCGACCCGATCCATCTGATATTCTGTCGTGCGGATGGAAATCGGCGCGCCGGTCGGGCTGGGCACATAAGGCGTACCCCACAAACCCCGCCCCTTGTTGCGATGATAATAGGTTTTCAGGTTCAGCGTCAGTTGCTCACCCAGAGGCGCCGAAATGCCGATCGCGCCAAGGAAGTCCTTACGGAGGCCAGCGGCGTCATAATAGGCGTCGTCCACCGACGCGATATTGCCGGGATACACGGTCCCCGCCGCCGCATTGCTGACCGGTGCGCCGGTGTCGCCGCGATTGTTGGCGATATCGGCGATTTGCACCGCCCGCGCATAGTCAGGCGAAAAATTGTCCCATTTCCAGCCAAGACGTTTGATCATGCCCATCGACATGTCCTGATAGTCCTGCTCGCGACGATCCGAATAGCTGAGCCAGCCGTCAATCTTCGCTTCGCCGACCGGGATCACGATCTTCGCATTGCCCATATGCTGGTCCTGCGTGCCCTGACCGCGCCACTTGTCGGTGGCACCATAGCCATAGGAGACGAAGCCACGAATACCATCCCGCGTGCCCAGGGCGACCCGGCCGAAACCGCGCCAGGTTTCGTTGCTGCCATAAGTCAGATTGCCCTGCGCGCCCAAGGAACCACCGCTCAGATAGTCGCGCGGGTCAGCGGAGAAGGTCTCGATCGTGCCGCCCAGATTGCCGGTCGACTGGGTGCCGAGCGAACCGGCGCCCTGCGACACGCGCACGCTACCGATATTTTCGCTGCTGATGGCCCGGGTGATGTGCAGGCCATTATGGTTGCCATAGCTCATGTCGCCCAGCGGGATGCCGTCGAAGGTGAAGCCGAGCTGATTCTGGTTGAAGCTGCGGATAGTGACGCGCTGCGACCATTCATAATTGCCGAACGGGTCGGACGACTGAAAATTGACGCTGGGCAGCTTTTCGATGGCTTTCAGCGCGTTTGTGCCGGGCGTGAGTGCGACCAGATCCTTCGCGCCGATCTCTTGTACCTGGCGGGTTTCGCCCCGGCCGAAAACGATGATTTCCGCGCCGGTGTCGGCAGCGGCAGCATCGACGGGCGCGCCATCCTGCGCGAAGGCAGGCATGGCGATGATGGCGGTCGATGCCATCAGCAGAGCGGTGGTAATACGCATGGACTTATAATCCCCCTTTAGACCCTCGGTCGGGGGGCTACCTAGCCACGTGATGTTGCAGTGCAATGTGGGAAGCTTGACGATCCGGAGTCACTTGCGTGACAGGCCTGTCACAATGGAGAAGGGAGAGCCGACGCCCCCCCTTTCCGCTATATCAGTCGTTCACGAAGGTCAGTGTCGCGATATGATAAAGGGTCGCCACCTTCTGGCTGGCGAGCGTCAGGTCGCCCTTTTCTTCCTGCGTGGCCGTCAAGATGAAGCGTCCCTTGTCCTTGAGCGGCACCGTCACCCGGCCATTGGCATCGGTGACGAGTTCCTTCGTCCACTTGTCGGGCGAAATGGCGGTCAGCTTGGTGGCGGGCACCGGCTTGCCGTCGCGCAGCAGCGTAAAGCTGTCGGCGTTGGCGGCAGTGGGCACGATTTCCAGCGGCAGGCCGGCCCTGGCTTCGGCCCGACCGGCGCGGGCATAATAGATCACGCCCTCCTTCTTGCCGTCCTCACCCCAGGGCGCGAATACGCTGTCGTCAATGACGCGCACGTCGCCAGCGGGCACCGCGACTTCGATATAGCCGGCCTTGCGGGTCTGGGCCGCTTTGGATGCGGGCACAAGCTTGGGCGCCTTCAGCTTTTCGAACTCGGGATCGCCGCCTTCGGGCAGGGCTTGCGCCGGTTCGCCCAGATAGATGCGCGCCGGGCCGGTCCCATCGCGCTCCACCCACACTTCATGCGCCTGCGCGGCGGAGGACAGGCCAACGAGCGCCATCAGGGCCACGGATAAAGTCTTCATAGTCTCTCTCCCATCCAATCGTCAGAAACGGAAACCCACCGTACCCATCACGTTGCGCGGCGCGCCCATGAAGCAGTCGCCACGCGCCAGACAGGATGCGTAGAATTTGTTGTTGAGCAGGTTGGTCGCGTTGACCGCAAAGCGCCAGCTGTTCCAGTTGATTTCCGCCAGCCCGTCGACGGTCGTGCGAGCGGGCGTGACGATCGACCATATGCTGCTGGTCGACACGCTCTTGCCGCTATAGACGACGCCGCCGCCCAGGCGCAATTGTGCTTCGTCCGCCAGACCAAAGGTTTTGCTCGACCAGATCGACGCGGTGTGGCGCGGCATATAGTCGAGGTTGGTGTTGGATTCCGACTTCAGCTTCGAATAGCCATAATTGGCCAGCAGTTCGAAATTGCCGGGCAGGGTGTGGCTGGCCTCGATCTCGAACCCCTTGGTGTTCAGCACGCCCGACTGGGTGGTGCCACCTGCGGCAAGATAGAGGACGCGATTCTGCTCCCTGATCTTGAACACCGTAGCCGTGACCAGCGTATTGAGCGCCGGCTGCCATTTCACGCCCGCTTCATATTGCGTGCCGGTCTGCGGCTTGTAGGGATCGCCGTAGATGGTGTTGCCTTCTGCGTCCTTGCCGCTTTCAATTCGGCCGGCGACCGGCAGAAAGCTTTCGGTATAGCTGAAGAAGGGCGAGATGCCGGCGCCGATTTCACCGATGATGCCGGCGCGGAAAGTGGTGGCATTGTCCTTCTGCCCCGAAGATCCGGTCACATGATCGCGGCGGGCACCCAGCACGACCGAGACGCGGTCATAGAAGCGGATCTGGTCCTGAACATAGACGCCCAGTTGCTTCTGCGATTCCGTGGTGAAGGGACCGGTGGGATCATAGGTCGCCAGCGAGTCATAATCGATGTCGTAGAGATCGACGAGTTCCGTGCCACCGGCATAGCGCTTGGCCACCTTGTTCCAGCTATAATCGATGCCGACCAGCAGTTTATGTTCGATATTGGCGCCGGTGTTGAAGTTGATCTGGAGATTGTTGTCGGTCGAGAAGACGTTCATCCGCGCATCGCTGGCATCCGCGGTCAGGCCGATGGTGCGCCCGTCCGTGCCATAGACCGAGAAAGGATCGGTCGGGTTGGTGTAGCTGTCGGCATAATGGGTGTTATATTCGAGGTCGCTGTCGATGTAGCGGGCCTTCAGGCTGATCTTGACCGCGTCGGAGAAGCGATGGGTGATGGAGCCGCCGCCCTGTAGCGACCGGCCATTATAACGGTCCCAGCCGGCCTTGCCGACGAAGGTGTAGCGATCAAGCTGCTCGCCCGCGACGGTGTTCGGCTTGAATGTCCCCACGATCGGCAGGAATTGCGAGGTCGAGCCGGTGTCGTCCTCCTGATAGAGACCGGTCAGCACGATGTCGGTGTCGGGCGTGGGCTGCCAGCGGATCGACGGTGCGAACATCACGCGGTCGTCGGGCACATGATCGACATAGGTGTCGGCATCGCGGACGCGGCCGACGAAGCGGACTGCCAGATTGTCGGCCAGCGCCACGTTGACGTCGCCCATCGCTTCCTTGCGGTCGAAGCTGCCATAGACGAGGTTCAGTTCACCCCCCGTCCTGAACTCCGGCGTCTTGCTGACAAGGTTGACGAGGCCGCCGATCGACCCCTGACCAAACAGCACCGACGCCGGGCCGCGCACGATTTCCACACGCGAGAAATTGTACGGGTCAGACGTGATGCTGGCATAGTAACTGAAGATGTCGCGCATGCCGTCGCGGAATTGCAGCGCGTCGAGGCCGCGCACGTTGAAGCCGTCGACGCGGGTATCGCGACCATAGGGGTTGGCCAGCACGCCGGCGGCATATTTCACCGTATCGCTGATGCTGATCGCGCCCTGCGACAGATATTGTTCGGAACTGATGACCTTGATCGGCTGGGGCAATTCGACCAGCGCGGTATCCGTCTTGGTCCCGGTGGTCGCGGCGGTGACGATAATGCTGTCCTGCCCCTGATCCGCATCGACAGGAATAGCCTCTTCCGCTGCATAAGCCGTCATGTGGCACAGAGCCATGGCCGCCGCACTGCCCAGCGCGATCCACTTCACCTTCATCGTAACGCCCCTTTGTATAATCATCGGGGCGCCCTACAGATAATGCGACAGATTCGCAATTGCGGTGCGTAAATTTATAATGACTCGCCTTCGCGGTCATGACGAAGACCAATAACGCAAATATCCTGCGATAAGTACGCAAGGCGTAATGAACTCAAAGGCTTGTGAGGCGTTTGGGCATTCAGGTGGCGGGATGGAGGATGGCGATGGCGATTGATGTACGATATCCCGACGGCAGCTGGCGTTCCGTCCCGAGCGAATTGCGGTCCGTCGACCCCATAAAGTCGGGCGCACAAGCCCGCTTCCTCCATGGCCCGGTGAACAGCGATCCGCATTGGCGCTTTTACAGAGACGGCGTTACCTGGCGTGCCCGACCACGTCATGGCGCGCTGGCGATACTGGTGCCAACGGTCGACCATTGGTGGCAGGGCATCGCCGCCATGGCGGACGCCCCTGCCCTGCCTGACTTATTCCCCGCCGAGGATGCCCAGCCGCCCCGCGCTGCCTGACCTTAGGGGCAGGGATCGGGGATGACGCGATGGATATCCTCGATCGCGGCCAGTTGATCCTGCGTGAGGCGCACATCCACGCTGGCGATATTCACCTGCAACTGCTCCAGACTGGTCGCACCAATGATGTTGGACGTGACGAAGGGCTGGGCGTTGACGAAGGCCAGCGCCATCTGCGCCGGGTCCAGCCCGAAGGCATGGGCGATCGCGACATAGCGGGCGCTGGCGACAGCCTGATTAGGCAGGTCGTAGCGCAGAAACTGACGCGCCACGTCGCGGCGTGATCCGCCCGGGATGATGCCGCCCAGATATTTGCCGGTCAGATTGCCGCCCGCCAGAGGCGAGTAGGCGAGCAGCCCGACGTCTTCGCGCAGGGCAAATTCGGACAGGCCGATCTCGAACGTCCGGTTGAGCAGATTATAGGCGTTCTGGATCGACGCCACGCGCGGCAGGCCGGCATCACGCGACAGGCGCAGATATTCGCTGACGCCCCAGGGCGTTTCGTTGGACAGGCCGATCTGGCGCACCTTGCCCGCCTGCACCAGTTCCGCCAGCGCGCCCAGCGTTTCTTCGATCGACACGGTTTCCGGCCCGTCCTCGATCGCAGCGATCCCGCGCCGGCCGAAGGAGGGCACCGGCCGGTCGGGCCAGTGGACCTGATACAGGTCGATATAATCGATTTTCAGCCGGGTCAGGCTGTCGTCCACCGCCCGGAGGATATTCTTGCGGTCGAGCCGGTGGTTGCCATCGCGAAACTTGCGGATCGGATCGCGCGACGGCCCCGACACCTTGGTCGCCAGAATAATATCGTCGCGCTTGCCGCGCTTTTCGATCCAGTTGCCGATATAGGTTTCGGTCAGAAACTGCGTGTCGGCGCTGACCGGCGTAACCGGATAGCCTTCGGCCGTATCGATGAAGTTGACACCCTGCGCGGTCGCATAGTCGAGCTGCGCATGCGCCTCCGCTTCGCTATTCTGCGACCCCCAGGTCATGGTGCCCAGGCAGATCAGGCTGACCTTGATATCCGTGCGGCCCAGCGTGCGATAATCCATCCGATCCTCCAGAAATATTGGATTAGCCTCTTATCCGCCAAGGGACGGAAGGAAAGAGGGCGTGGCGGGCTTCATCAAAACTCATCGACCAATGAGCCGCGATCAAGTCTGATCCGTCAGGTCCATGAAATTGCGCGCCGCTTCCCGGTCCGCATCATCTTCGAAGGCGACGTCCAGATCGGGCGCAGCGCCCAGCAGATAGAGCAGGGACCAGAGCGCGAAACGCCGGCCGCGATCCTCCTCCAGCCCCAGGTCGACCCGCATCCGGTCGATCCCGGCCTCGATCGTGGTGGCCGGCAGGATATCGATGTCGGTCGTGCCGAAATAGCGCTGAAGCTGGTCGTCGAAATGCATGTACCTTCCCTACAGCAGGGGACACGACAGGGGCAAGTTAACCCTGAAGGGCGCAGGGTATGATGCTGGCCGGGTCGGGCCGCGCGGCAATGCGGCGGAAGCGGGCGAGATAGCCGCCAGCGGTCGGCTTGGCAATCAGCTGCTCCATGCGAAAGCCCATGGCGGCCATTTCGCAGGCCAGCAGGCGCGGCGGCGTGCCATGCTGGTCGGTTGAGCGGGTGGCATCGACTACGATCAGTTCGCCATCCTTCTTCAGCGCAGGGCTGAGGTGCCAGAGAAAGGCATAGGGTTCGGCAATCTCGTGATACATATGGACCATCATGATGCGGTCGAAGCTGTTTTCGGGCAGGCGCGGATCTTCCGGCGCGCCCAGCTTCACGCTGACATTGTCCCATTTTTCGCGGGTAATGCGACGCGACAATGCCTCGATCACCTCAGGCATGATATCCTCGGCCAGAACGCGCCCCTTGGCGCCGACCCGTTTGGCGAGACGCACCGTGTAATAGCCCTCGCCCGCGCCAAGATCGGCGACGGTCATGCCCGGGCGGATGCCCGCCCGGTCCATGATATCTTCCGCCTCATTGACGCGGTCGCGGGCTTCCTCGCTCGACCAGCGGGTCGACACGATCGGGGCGACCGGTCGGTCGGCCAGCGGAAAAGGTTCGGCGGCGGCGGGACGCTGTGTTTCCTTGCCATCGCCCATCTGGTCGCAGGCGGCGAGCAGGACGGCCAGCAGGAGCGGCGTGCCCACCAGAACCGCCCGCTTCATCAGTCGACATCCTCCACATCGACCTTCTCACCCGTCACCTTCTGGCTCAATGCAGCCGCCATGAAGGGATCGAGCGCGCCGTCCAGCACATCGTCGGGCGCGGTCGAGGTAACGCCGGTGCGCAGATCCTTCACCAGCTGATAGGGTTGCAACACGTAGGAGCGAATCTGGTGGCCCCAGCCGATTTCGGTCTTGGCCTGATAGTCGGTCGACGCCGCTTCCTCGCGCTTGCGCAGTTCGGCTTCGTACAGGCGCGCCTTCAGCATGTTCATCGCCGTCGCACGGTTCTTGTGCTGCGACCGGTCATTCTGCGACGCGACGATGATGCCCGAGGGGACGTGGGTGATGCGGACCGCGGAGTCGGTGGTGTTGACGTGCTGGCCGCCCGCACCCGATGCGCGATAGGTATCGATCTTGAGGTCGCTTTCCTTGACCTCGATATCGATATTGTCGTCGATCACCGGATAGACCCACACCGACGAGAAGCTGGTATGGCGGCGCGCCGCGCTGTCATAGGGGCTGATGCGGACCAGACGGTGGACACCGCTTTCGGTCTTGGCATAGCCATAGGCATTCTCGCCTTTGAACAGGAAGGTCGCGGACTTGATGCCGGCGGTTTCACCCGCCTGATAATCGACCAGTTCGACCTTGTAGCCGCGTCGTTCCGCCCAGCGGCGATACATGCGGGACAGGATTTCGGCCCAGTCCTGACTTTCGGTTCCGCCCGCGCCGGCGTGGATTTCCAGATAGGTGTCGCTGCCGTCGGCCTCGCCGGACAGCAGCGCCTTGATCTTGTCCTCGTCCGCACGGTCGGCCAGCGCCTTCAGCGACGCGATGGCTTCGGACACCATATCCTCATCACCTTCGGCCTCGGCCATTTCGATGAGTTCGGCGGTGTCGCTCTTGTCCGTTTCGATCGCGCGCGTAGCGCCGATTGCGCTGTCCAGACGGGTGCGCTCGCGCATCACCTCCTGCGCCAGCTTCGCATTGTCCCACAAGGTAGGGTCTTCCACGCGCGCATTAAGTTCGTCGAGCCGACGCAGGGCGCGATCCCAGTCCAGGGATTGGCGCAGCAGGGCCAGCGCGGCGTCGATACGGTCGATATATTGCTGCGCTTCGGCGCGCATGGGAGGTCTCCAAAATCTCGTGGCGTCTCAACGCATCAAGCGATCGCCCCTATCCGAGAGCGGCGGATTTGGGAAGGTTCAATCCTCCGCCGGGAGGGTAGCAGGTCTCGTCAAACGCGGTCGAGGCTGCCAAGCCTCAATAAATCCCGCCCTGTCCTTCCAGGAAGTCGGCGTCTGTGCGGCGACGGCCGGTGGAGATGGCGCGGTCGGCGCGGGCGGCGGCGACCTTGGCCTGTTCCTCGGCTTCCTCCTTGCGGATGGTGCGGCGCGGTTCGGATTCGGGCTTGAACGCTTCCCAGATGATCGCGGGCTTGGCGTCGGTGCCGGGCCAAGCGCCATAGACGCGCTTGCCCGAGCGACGGTCGATCGCGACCATGCGGATACCCGCCGGGGCGACGAAGGGCGTTTTGGGCATGGTTTCCAGCACCGGCGCCATCGCCGACTTCC
>JAGVJS010000396.1 GCA_020051025.1 Sphingobium sp.
AGCTGGCAGCGGAACAGCGCGGCGCGCGGGTGCTGCGCGATGGGCAGGGGATCAACACCGGCCTGACCCTGATCGCCGCGTCGCAGGCGGCGCTCGGCGATCCGGCGAAGCGGGAAGCGCTAACGGACATACTCGGTCGTTTCCGAACCGCCAGTCAATGGGCGCAATCGCACATGGAAGCCTATGCCGGCGTCTTTGCCAAGGCGACGGGCGTGGACCCCAAATTGGCAAAGCTTATCGTGGATCGGCAAAGCTCCGTTCTGGTCGCCCCGGATGCGGCGGTCATCGCCCCGCTGCAAAGGGTGGTCGACCGCTTCCATGCCGACGGCGAACTCCCTGCCCATGTCGATGTTGCCAAGATCGCAGACGCCAGCGTCTTCCCGGCATGAGCGCCACTCACTCATCCATCAGACATTCTCGTTGGGCGGCCTCGTGCCGCCGCCTTAGATTTGCCCGCAAAGGAGCATCCCCATGGCTACAGTCCTGAAAGACGATCGTTTCCGCGTCTCCGGCATCAGCGAAGCGGAATGGAAGGTCCGCGTCGATCTCGCCGCTTTCTATCGCCTGTCCGCCCTTTATGGCTGGGACGATTTTCTCTACACCCATATCTCGGCCCGCGTGCCGGGGCCGGACCATCATTTCCTGATCAACCCGTTCGGCCTGATGTTCGATGAAATCACCGCGTCCAGCCTGGTGAAGGTCGACCTGGACGGCAATGTCATCGGCGACAGCGATTATGGCATCAACTATGCCGGCTATGTGATCCATTCGGCGATCCATGCGGCCCGCGACGACGCCCATTTCATCGCCCATTTCCACAGCGCCGACGGCATGGCCGTGTCCGCTCATGCAGAAGGGCTGCTCCCCCTGAACCAGCGCGCCCTCGCGCTGATCCCGCGCTTGTCCTACCACGACTATGAAGGCGTGGCGCTCAATCTGGACGAGCAGGAGCGCATCGTGGCGGACCTGGGCGATACGAAGGTGATGCTGCTACGCAACCATGGCACGCTGGCGCTGGGCGCGACGCCCGGCGAAGCGTTCAGCGGCATCTATCATCTGGAAGAAGCCTGCAAGGCGCAGGTCCGCACCCTTAGCATCGGCCGTGACAGGGTGCTGATCGCCCCCGAAGCGGCGCAGGAAGAAGTCCGCCGTCAGATCAGCCGGGAACGCAAGCCGGTCGAAGGCGGCAAATCCCATTACGACCTCGTCTGGGAGGCCGCGCTGCGCAAGGCCCAGCGCCACTCGCCCGGCTTCGACGCATAGGATTGGATCATGACCAGGCGCCAACTCAAACTCGGCCTCGTCCCCACCGGCGTCGGCGGCCCCGGCGACAGCAATCGCTGGCTGGATACGGACATCCCACTTGACGCCAGCGTCAGCATCGACTGGTATATCGACGTCGTGCGGCAGGCGGAGGCGGCGAAGTTCGACCTCGTCTTCATCGTCGACAGTCAGTTCATCACCGCCAACTCGCCGCCCCATTATCTCAACCGGCTGGAACCGCTCACCCTCCTGTCGGCGCTGGCGGTGGCGACAAGGCATATCGGCCTCGTCGGTACGCTGACCACCTCCTATAACGACCCGTTCAATCTCGCCCGGCGCTTCGCCTCGCTCGACCTGATCAGCAAGGGGCGCGCCGGCTGGAATGTCGTGACCAGCGGAGACGCTGGCACCGCGGGCAATTTCAGCCAGCCCGAGCATTTCGACTATGACACCCGCTATCGCCGCGCGGTCGAATTTCTCGACGTCGCGCGTGGCCTCTGGTCCAGTTGGGAGGAAGGCGCATTGGTCCGCGACCGCGCGACCGCCCAGTTCCTCGACGCCGACAGGCTGCACCGGCTCGATCATCAGGGCGAATTCTTCCAGGTGGTCGGCCCGCTCAATCTCCAGCGCTCGCCGCAGGGCGAACCGGTCATCTTCCAGGCGGGCGACAGCGATCAGGGGCGCGATCTGGGCGCCACCATCGCCGACGCCATCTTCACCCATGCTGCGACGATCGAACAGGGACAGGCCTTCTACGCCGACCTGAAAGGCCGCGCCGCCCGGCAGCGTCGCAACCCGGACGAGATTGTCATCCTGCCCGGCTTCTCGGTCTATATCGGCGACACGGATGAAGACGCGCAGGATATTCAGCGCCACTATCGCGAACTGGACCAGAGTTTCGATCAGGCGCTCGCCGAATTCGGCCGTCCCTTCGGCTGGCATGATTTCCGCCAATATGATCCCGATGCGCCCTTCCCGGTGCAGGCGCTGGAGGCGGCGAAGAACAGCTTCTACACCCAGGCAAAGAAGGTCACGGATCAGGCGGTCGAACAGGGGCTGACCCTGCGTCAGGCGGTGGAGCGGGTGCGGGCCGGGCGGGGCAGTCCCTTCGTCGGATCGGCCGAAACGGTCGCCAACGAAATCCAGCGCTGGTTCGAAGGGCGCGCGCTCGACGGGCTGAACGTGCATCTGGGCCACCCGGCGCAATTCAAGCGCTTCGTGGCTGAGGTTGTGCCCATCCTTCAGCAGCGCGGCCTGTTCCGCACCGACTATGAAGCCGACACGCTGCGCGGCAATCTGGGCCTGCCGATCCTGCCCAGCCAGCACCAGCGAACGGTGGATCGGCGCGACGCGGCCTGAGCAATCCTCTGAAACTATGAAAAATCTTCGTCCCTCATCCGCCAACTCTCATTGGCGGTTGGGGACGGGGTTCGCCATCATGGCCTCCATATCAGGAGATCATCATGGCCACACTTCTCATTGAACCGCTCAGGGATCGTTTCGCCGCCTTGCAGGCTGAACGGGCGCGCAACTGGCCCCCGGCGCAGCTGGAGGCGAACGCTGCCATCCGGCACCAGTTGGTGGACCGGTTCGACCCTGCGGACGTGGCGCAGTCGGGCGACAGCGTGCCGCCCCTGTCCTTTATCGACGTCGGCGGCGACACCCTGACGCTTGATGGGCTGACAGCGAACGGACCGGCGCTGCTGCTGCTCTTCCGCTTCGCCACCTGTCCGGCCGACAATATCGCCTTGCCCTATTATGCCGAAGCCTTGTTGCCCGCACTGGCGCAGCGTAATATCCCGCTTGTCGCGCTCAGCCCCCAAATTTCCGACCGGTTGCGGGAGATCAAGCAACGCCACGCGCTGCCTTTCCCGGTCGCGACCGATGCCGACAACGGGCTGGCCCGGCTGCTCAATGTCGCCTTCCGCCCTGACGATCGCCCGTCGCCACCGCCGGCGGGCTGGATCGGCGAAGTAACCGGCACCAACAGCTGGGAATTGCCACAGCCTACGTTTCTGCTGGTCGGACCCAATCGGATCATAGAGTGGATTCATGTCAGCCCGGACTGGCTGGATCGGCCCGAAGCGGCCGATATTCTCCGCCAGCTTTGATGTAGAAGGGAGCAAACAGCCGCCCCCTTTCAACCCCGATCAGCCCTGAACGCGGCATAGCGTCGGATGGCGATCTCCGCCCCTTCGCGCAGCAAAGGCCCCAGCCGCCAGAAGTCGCTCAGATGCCCCTGGCCCGCTGTGGCCTCCTGATCCCAGCCATAATCATGGCGCAGCCGCCCCAGTTGCCCGCCGTCCACTATCGCCTGCGGCGTGATGGTCGGCCGGGCCAACTGGTCGGGATCGACATAAAGGGCATCGGACTCGCAATAAAGTTCGCACATATAGCAGGTCTGGCACTGGTCGATCCGCGCGATCACCGGCACGCCGTCCGTTCCCGCGTCCAGCACATGGGTGGGGCAGGCGGCGACGCAGCTGTTGCAGCCATCGCACCGCTCCTCGAAAATATGGGCGATCATGCGGCGGTTTCCTTCCTGCGGTTCAATGGCGTTGTGTGGTCGAAACGGGTCCAGACTTGCTCCAGCCCGCCGGTCAGCAGCCGACGAGCCTGCGCCGGATCGATCTGCGGCCTGTCGTCGCGCATATGCAAACCCCGGCTTTCATGGCGCGCCAGCGCGGCCGCG
>JAGVJS010000184.1 GCA_020051025.1 Sphingobium sp.
CGGCGCGAGCCGCGCCGACGAAGGCGCAGCTCGACAGTGCAGCCTATACGCTGCGCATCGTCATGACCGCGTTGCAGTCGAGCGAGGTCGAACAGCCGGTCAAGAACGCGCTGTTCGACTGCCTCTATTCCAATTCGATCGGCGAAATCAGCGCGCAAGCGGACAAGGTCATCGCCGCCAACGCAGGCAAGGTCGATCGCAAGGACGCGTCGCAGATGCTGGCGGTTGTCGCGGGCACCTGCGGCTATCGTCCTGCCGCTGGCAAGCCGGCCGCCCGGCCCGCCCCGAAGAAATAACCAACCAGGCCGTTCCCGCTGGGAGCGGCGGAGAAAAACTATGGTATCGCACTCCGGCCTTCTTACCGTCATGGAACGCGCCGCGCGCAAGGCGGGCAGCAAGCTCCGCCGCGACTTCGGCGAAGTCGAGCATCTTCAGGTCAGCCGCAAGGGGCCGGCGGACTTCGTGTCGAAGGCCGACCAGCAGGCGGAAAAGACCCTGGTGGAGGAATTGCAGAAGGCGCGTCCCGACTGGGGCTTCCTGCTGGAAGAGGGTGGGGTGATCGAGGGCGATCCCACCAAGCCGCGCTGGATCATCGATCCGCTGGACGGCACCACCAACTTCCTGCACGGCATCCCGCACTTCGCCATCTCGATCGCGGTCGAGGAACCGCTTTACGGCGGCAAGCGGGAAGTCACCACCGGCCTCATCTACCAGCCTGTGACCGACGAAAGCTATTGGGCGGAGAAGAGTCGGGGCGCATGGCGTCATGACCAGCGCCTGCGCGTTTCGGCGCGCCGCGACCTGGCCGATTGCGTGATCGCCACCGGCATCCCGTTCATGGGCCATGGCAATATGGCCGAATGGACCCGCATTTTCGGCGCGGTCGCCCCCTCGGTCGCGGGCATCCGTCGTTTCGGCGCCGCCTCGCTCGATCTCGCCCATGTCGCGTCCGGCCGGTACGACGGCTATTGGGAAAGCGGCCTTCAGCCCTGGGACGTTGCGGCCGGCTTGTTGCTGGTTCGTGAAGCCGGCGGCTTTGCCAGCGATTTCCGCGGCGGCGATCAGGCGATCGAACGCAAGGAAGTCATTGCCGGAAACGACGCAATTCACAGCAAATTGCACAAGCTCGTTGCTGGCGCATTGCGCTAAAGTTCAATGGGGCCAAGCTCTTCAAGGGCTTGGCCTTTTTGCGATTCATTCTCACGCCCTTGAGGCCTTGCTTCGCACCTGCGGCAGGCCTAAAGCGCGCGCCAAGATACAATTTTCGCCCAGGGGATTCCATTGGTCGATCTCGCCCAATATCTTCCGATCCTGATTTTTCTCGGGATCGCCTTGCTGCTTTCCGGCACCTTCGTCTTTCTGCCGATGCTGGTTGGCCGCCTTACCGGGGCGCACAAGCCCGACCCTGCCAAGCTCTCTGAGTATGAGTGCGGTTTCCCCGCATTTGAAGAGCCGCGCAGCCAGTTCGACGTGCGTTTCTATCTGGTCGCCATTCTCTTCATCATCTTCGATCTTGAAGCGGCGTTCCTGTTTCCCTGGGCTGTTAGCCTCGACCAGATCGGCTGGGCCGGCTGGGCAACGATGATGATCTTCATAGCGGAGCTGGTGCTCGGCCTCGTCTATGCGTGGAAGAAGGGAGCACTCGATTGGGAGTAGAACTGTCCGGTCCCATCCCCGGCACCATGCCGCCGATGGGAACCCAGCCCGACCAGGCCTTCTTTGACTCGCTCAACAGCGAAGTGAATGACAAGGGCTTCCTGATCACCTCGACCGAGGAACTGTTCCAGTGGGCCCGTACCGGCTCGCTGTGGTGGATGACCTTCGGCCTGGCCTGTTGCGCCGTGGAAATGATCCACGTCAACATGCCCCGTTACGACATGGAGCGCTTTGGCGCCGCGCCGCGCGCGTCCCCGCGCCAGTCGGACGTGATGATCGTGGCCGGTACGCTGTGCAACAAGATGGCCCCGGCGCTGCGCAAGGTCTACGAACAGATGTCCAACCCGAAATATGTCATTTCGATGGGCAGCTGCGCCAATGGCGGCGGCTATTATCATTATAGCTATTCGGTCGTTCGTGGCTGTGACCGCATCGTGCCGGTCGACATCTATGTGCCGGGTTGCCCGCCCACCGCCGAAGCTCTGCTCTACGGCATCATGCAGCTTCAGCGGAAAATCCGCCGGATCGGGACGATTGAGCGTTAATATGGGCCATTCCGCACCCAAGATCGTTAACCCTGAAGGGATTGCCGAGGAAATCGGCGCCATCCTGGGGTCCATGCTGGTCGAAACCGTCGATCATGCTGATGAACTGACCTTCACCGTCGTCCGCGAGGAACTGGCCAATGCCATGATCGCGCTGCGCGACATGGGCCATTACCAGCAGCTGATGGAAATCGCCGGCGTCGACTATCCGGATCGTCCGGACCGGTTCGAGGTCTGCTATCATCTGCTGAGCGTCACGCGGAACCATCGCGTTCGCGTGAAGGTGTCGACCGATGAAGATACGCCGGTGCCGACCGTCACGCACATCTGGCCGGTTGCCGGCTGGCTGGAGCGCGAAGTGTTCGACATGTATGGTGTCGTGTTCGACGGCAATACCGACCTGCGCCGCATCCTGACCGACTATGGTTTCAAGGGGCATCCGCAGC
This sequence comes from Sphingobium sp., assembly GCA_020051025.1. Taxonomy (GTDB): domain Bacteria; phylum Pseudomonadota; class Alphaproteobacteria; order Sphingomonadales; family Sphingomonadaceae; genus Sphingobium. The sequence continues at coordinate 2,648 of JAGVJS010000184.1, forward strand.
GTAAGGACTTCCCGCTGACCGGTTATGTCGAACTGCGCTATTCCGAAGAGGACAAGCGGGTCGTCTATGAACCGGTGAAGCTGGCGCAGGACTTCCGCAGCTTCGACTTCATGAGCCCATGGGAAGGCGCACAATATGTGCTGCCGGGCGACGAGAGGGCGCCTGCTCCTGCTGCGCCCGCCGCTGCTCCGACGCCCAAGGCGACCGAAAGCAAGGCCGACACCGGTGCTGGCGATGCCGCCAACAAGAAGGCTGAGGAAAAGTCGGGCGATGCCCCGGCCAAGCCCGCTGCCGCCACCGATGAAGGCAAGGGGGCTGCCAAGCCCGAAGGTAAGGCCTGATGTCCGACTATCTCGAAAAGCTGGATCATGTCACCGACGCGGTCGATCCGACCTATGGTGACACGGAAATCCAGAATTACACGATCAACTTCGGCCCGCAGCACCCTGCGGCGCATGGCGTTTTGCGTCTGGTCATGGAACTGGAAGGCGAAATCGTCGAGCGCTGCGATCCGCATGTCGGCCTGCTGCATCGCGGCACCGAAAAGCTGATCGAATATAAGACCTATATGCAGGCGCTGCCCTATTTCGACCGGCTGGACTATTGTTCGCCGCTCGGCATGGAACATAGCTATGTTCTGGCGGTCGAAAAGCTGCTGAACCTGGAAGTGCCGCTGCGCGCGCAATATCTGCGCGTGTTCTTCGCGGAACTGACGCGCATCTGCAATCACATGCTGAACCTCGGGTCGCATGTGATGGACGTCGGCGCGATGACGCCGAACCTGTGGCTGTTCGAAATCCGCGAGGATTGCCTCAACTTCTTCGAGCGCGCGTCTGGTGCCCGCATGCACTCGGCCTATTTCCGGCCGGGCGGCGTGCATCAGGACGTGCCGCTGAAGCTCTTGACCGACATCGCTGACTGGCTCGACACCCGCCTGCCGCGCCTGTTTGAAGACGCGATGAGCCTGGTGGTCGACAACCGCATCTTCAAGCAGCGCAATGTCGACATCGCCATCGTGAGCAAGGAAGACGCGCTGAAGTGGGGCTTCTCCGGTCCCATGCTGCGCGGGTCTGGCATCGCCTGGGACATTCGCAAGGCGCAGCCTTACGACGTCTATGACCGCATGGACTTCGATATCCCGGTCGGCACAGCCTATGACTGCTATGACCGGTTCATGGTCCGCGTCGAGGAAGTGCGCCAGTCCGCGCGCATCATGAAGCAGTGCCTGAACGAAATGCCTGAAGGGCCGATCGCCAGCTTCGACCGCAAGGTTTCGCCGCCCAAGCGCGGAGAGATGAAGCGGTCGATGGAAGCGCTGATCCACCACTTCAAGCTGTATACCGAGGGCTTCCACGTGCCCGCGGGCGAAGTCTATGTGGCGACCGAAAGCCCCAAGGGCGAATTCGGCGTCTATCTGGTCAGCGACGGCAGCAACAAGCCCTATCGCTGCAAGATCCGCCCGACCGCCTTCTCGCATCTGCAAGCCATGGACTTCATGATGAAGGGCCACATGCTCGCTGATACAACCGCTGTACTGGGCGCGATGGACATCGTGTTCGGAGAATGTGACCGATAATGGCTGACGCAGTTCATATCCCCGACGAGGCTGAAACCCGCGCGCGCTGGGGCGCGTTCGAGTGGACCGCCGAAAATGCCGAACAGGCAAAGAAGGTCGTCGCGCGCTATCCCGCCGGTCGCCAGCAGTCGGCCGTGATGCCGCTGCTCGACCTGGCCCAGCGTCAGGTCGGCGCCGAAACGCAGACCAATGGCTGGCTGCCGGTTCCGGTCATGGAATTTATCGGGCGTCAGCTCGATATGCCGTACATGCGCGTCTATGAAGTCGCGACCTTCTACACCATGTACAATCTCGCGCCGGTTGGCCGTTATCATGTGCAGGTGTGCGGCACGACGCCGTGCATGCTGCGCGGGTCGGACGATGTGTTCGCCGCATGCAAGAACAAGGGTCTGGTCAAGGGCGGCACGACCCCGGACGGCCTGTTTACGCTTAATGAAGTCGAATGCCTTGGCGCATGCGCCAACGCGCCGATGGTCCAGATCAACGACGATAATTTCGAAGATCTGACCTATGACAGCATGAGCGCAATCCTGGAGACGCTGGCCGCCGGCGGCCAGCCCAAGATCGGCCCGCAGATCGACCGTCAGACCAGCGCGCCCGAAGGCGGCCCGACCACTCTCAAAGAGATGGTCAGCGAAAATCACGATTATCGTGGTCAATGGAATGAAGGAGCGACGGCATGACCGATGCACCTGCACCGGCTCCGTTCGTCGGGCCGCTGTCCGACAAGGACCGCATCTTCACCAACGTCCACGGCTTCCAGGATTGGGGCATCGACGCCGCCATGAAGCGCGGCGATTGGGACAATACCAAAAAGCTGATGGAGTTGGGGCAAGACGCTATCATCGACATCATCAAGGCGTCGAACCTGCGCGGCCGTGGCGGCGCGGGCTTCCCGACCGGCATGAAGTGGAGCTTCATGCCCAAGGAAAGCAAAGACGGCCGTCCCAGCTTCCTGGTGATCAACGCCGACGAATCCGAGCCGGGTTCGTGCAAGGACCGCGAAATCATCCGCCACGATCCGCACAAGCTGATTGAAGGCGCGCTGATCGCCGGTTTCGCGATGCGGGCGCGCGCCGCCTACATCTACATTCGCGGCGAGTTCATCTACGAAGCGAAGGTTCTCTTCGCCGCTGTCGAGCAGGCCTACGAAAAGGGCTTTATCGGCAAGAACGCCTGCGGTTCGGGCTATGATTTCGACGTCTTCGTCCATCGCGGCGCCGGCGCTTATATCTGCGGCGAGGAAACCGCGCAGATCGAAAGCATCGAAGGCAAGAAGGGCCAGCCCCGCCTGAAGCCGCCTTTCCCGGCGGGGGCGGGCCTTTATGGTTGCCCGACGACGGTGAACAATGTGGAATCGATCGCGGTCAGCCCGACGATCCTGCGTCGTGGCGCAGCCTGGTTCAACGGCTTTGGTCGCGAGAATAACCGCGGCACCAAGCTGTTCCAGATCAGCGGCCATGTGAACAAGCCGTGCGTGGTCGAAGAAAGCATGTCGATCCCGTTCCGCGAACTGATCGACCGCCATTGCGGCGGCATCCGTGGCGGGTGGGACAATCTGCTGGCGGTCATTCCCGGCGGTTCGTCGGTGCCTCTGGTTCCTGCCAAGGAAATCATGGACGCGCCGATGGACTTTGACGGTCTGCGTGCGCTCGGCTCCGGCCTCGGCACCGCCGCCGTTATCGTCATGGACAAGTCGACCGACATCGTCCGCGCCATTTCGCGTCTCTCCTACTTCTACAAGCATGAGAGCTGCGGCCAGTGCACGCCGTGCCGCGAAGGCACCGGCTGGATGTGGCGCGTCATGGAACGGCTGCGCACCGGCGACGCCGACCAGAGCGAAATCGACATGCTGTTCAATGTGACCAAGCAGGTCGAAGGCCATACCATCTGCGCGCTTGGCGACGCGGCGGCATGGCCGATCCAGGGGCTGATCCGGCACTTCCGTCCGGAAATCGAGCGCCGGATCAACGAAAACAAGGGTAGCGCCCCCGTCATGGAGGCAGCGGAGTAACCATGCCGAAGGTCAAAGTAGACGGCGTAGAACTGGAAGTCCCGGCCGGGGCGACCGTTCTTCAGGCTTGCGAGCAGGCGGGGAAGGAAATCCCCCGTTTCTGCTATCATGAGCGCCTTTCCATCGCGGGCAATTGCCGCATGTGCCTGGTCGAGGTGAAGCCCGGACCGCCCAAGCCGCAGGCTTCGTGCGCGCTGCCGGCCACCGAAGGCCAGGAAATCCGCACTGACAGCGAAATGGTCAAGAAGGCTCGCGAAGGGGTGATGGAGTTTCTGCTCATCAATCACCCGCTCGATTGCCCGATCTGCGATCAGGGCGGCGAGTGCGATCTTCAGGACCAGTCGGTCGCCTATGGCCGTGGTTCGTCGCGCTATGACGAAAACAAGCGGGCCGTGACCGAGAAGAATATGGGTCCGATCGTCAAGACGGTCATGACCCGCTGCATCCAGTGTACCCGTTGCGTGCGCTTTGCAGAGGAAGTCGCGGGCGTGCCGGAAATCGGCGCCATCTATCGCGGCGAAAATATGCAGATCACCACCTATCTTGAACATGCCGCCAAGAGTGAGCTGTCGGGCAATGTGGTCGACCTGTGCCCGGTCGGCGCGCTGACCGCCAAGCCCTACGCCTTTGAAGCGCGTCCGTGGGAACTCAAGAAGACCCATGCGATCGACGTGATGGATGCGCTCGGCACCAACATCCGCCTCGACAGCCGTGGGCGTCAGGTGCTGCGCGCCGTGCCGCGCATCAATGATGACGTGAACGAGGAATGGGCGTCGGACAAGACCCGGCACAATGTCGACGGTCTGGTCCGCAAGCGCCTCGACAAGCCGTTCGTCCGCAAGGATGGCAAGCTGGTCCCGGCGAGCTGGGCGGAAGCTTTTGCTGCCGTGGCCGCTGTTCAGCATGGCGGCAGCGTCGCTGCGATCGCCGGCGATCTGCTCGACTGCGAAACCATGTTCGCGGGCAAGGCGCTGGTCGAAAAGCTGGGCGGCACGATGCTGGAAGGTCGTCAGACCGGCCTGTCCTACGACGTGTCGAGCCTGTCGTCGGTGGTGTTCAACACGCCGCTCGCCGATCTGGAAACTGCTGACGTCATCCTGCTGGTCGGCACCAACCTGCGCTGGGAAGCGCCGCTGGTGAACACCCGCATCCGCAAGGCGATCAAGAAGGGTGCGAAGATTTTCGCGGTCGGGCCGGAAGTCGATCTGACCTACAAGGTTGAATGGCTGGGCAATGATGCCTCGCTTCTGGCGAAACTGCCCGAAGCCGTGCTCGAAGCGTTCAAGGGCGCTGCCCGTCCGGCGATGATCGTCGGCGGTGGCGTATTGGCCAAGGATGGCGCGCATGGCGACACGCTGGCGCTGGTCGAGACGCTGGGCCTGATCAAGGACGGCTGGAACGGTTACAACGTCCTGCACTTCGCGGCGGCCCGCATGGGCGGCCTGATGCTGGGCTATGCGACCAACGGCGGCGTCAAGGCCGTGGCGGACGCTGCGCCCAAGCTGCTCTTCGCGCTGGGCGCGGACGAGGTCGACTATTCGCTCTTCCCGACCAGCTTCAAAGTCTATGTCGGCCATCATGGCGACAAGGGCGCGCATGCGGCGGACGTGATTCTGCCGGGCGCAAGCTATGCCGAAAAGGCGGGCACCTACGTCAATCTGGAAGGCCGCGTGCAGTTCGGTGAAAAAGCCGTGTTCGCGCCGGGCGATGCCCGCGAAGACTGGTCGATCCTGCGCGCGCTTTCGGAAGTGCTGGGTGCCAAGCTGCCGTTCGACAGCTTCGAACAGCTCCGCGCCGAAATGGCGAAGGCGGTTCCGGCGCTGGGCGTGGAAGGTCTGGCCGATTATGGCTGGTCCGTCCCGTCGCTGCCGACCGGCGCGACCGGTGAGTTCGGTTCGCCGATCAAGGATTTCTACCTCACCAACGCCATCTGCCGTGCCAGCCCGACGATGCAGCAATGCTCGGCTGAGCTGATCCATGGCGTTGAGTATGCGGAGGCCGCAGAGTGACCGCTTTCTTCCAAGGCCTTGGCCTGCCTTTCGAAGGTGCCTGGCTGCTTTCTACCGTCATCGGCATTTTGGTGATCTGTTTGCCAGTCATGCTGGCCGTCGCGATGATCATCTATGCCGACCGCAAGATCTGGGCCGCCATGGCGCTGCGCCGTGGTCCCAACGTCGTCGGTCCCTTCGGTCTGCTCCAGTCCTTCGCGGACGGCCTCAAGGTTTTCCTTCAGGAAACCATCGTCCCGTCGGCGTCGAACAAGGCGCTGTTCCTGATCGCGCCGATCATCACCTTCACCGTGGCGCTGATGGCCTGGGCTGTCATACCGTTCCAGGTGGGCGTGGTGCTGGCCAACATCAATGTCGGCTTGCTTTACATCCTCGCGATCAGTTCGCTGGGCGTATACGGCGTCGTACTGTCGGGCTGGGCCTCAAACTCCAAATATCCCTTCTATTCGGCGATTCGCGCTTCGGCGCAGATGATCAGCTATGAAGTCTCGATCGGCTTCATCCTGATCACCGTCGTCCTGTGGGCAGGCAGCTTCAACCTGACCCAGATCGTGGAAAGCCAGAAAGCCTATTATGGCTTCCTGAACGGCAATGGCTTCAACCCGCTGCTCTTCCCGATGGCTATCATGTTCCTGATTTCGGCCATGGCGGAAACGGCACGCGCGCCGTTCGACCTGACCGAAGCGGAAAGCGAACTCGTCGCGGGTTATCAGACCGAATATTCGTCGATGGCCTTCGCGCTGTTCTGGCTGGGCGAGTATGCGAACGTCATTCTGATGTGCGCATTGAACGCGATCCTGTTCTGGGGCGGCTATCTGCCTCCGGTCGACTGGGCGCCGCTCTATTATGTGCCGGGCATCCTCTGGCTGTTCGCCAAGATCCTGTTCTTCTTCTTCGTCTTCTCCTGGGTGAAGGCGACGGTGCCCCGCTACCGTTATGACCAACTGATGCGGCTGGGCTGGAAAATCTTCCTGCCTACCTCGCTGCTGTTCGTCTTCCTGGTTTCGGGCTTCCTCATGCTGACAAGGTATTCGTGACATGAGCCTTGGCTATTACGTCAAAAGCTTCACCCTCTGGGAATTTGTGAAGGCGCACTGGCTGACCTTGAAGTATTTCTTCAAGCCCAAGGCGACGATCAACTATCCCTATGAGAAGAACCCGATTTCGCCGCGCTTCCGTGGTGAACATGCGCTGCGCCGCTACCCCAATGGGGAAGAGCGCTGCATCGCGTGCAAGCTGTGCGAGGCCATCTGTCCGGCGCAGGCGATCACCATTGAGGCGCAGCCGCGCGACGATGGCAGCCGTCGCACCACGCGCTACGACATCGACATGACCAAGTGCATCTATTGCGGTTTCTGTCAGGAAGCCTGCCCGGTGGATGCGGTCGTGGAAGGCCCGAACTTCGAGTTCGCGACCGAAACCCGCGAAGAGCTGATCTATGACAAGGCCAAGCTCCTCGAAAACGGCGACAAGTGGGAGCGGGCAATTGCCGCGAACCTTGCTGCCGATGCACCCTATCGTTAAGCCGCCGGCATCAAGGGGAATATGATCCTGTGATCCACGTTATCGCCTTTTATCTGTTCGCCATCATGGTGGTGTGCAGCGGCGCGCTCACGATATTGTCGCGCAATCCGGTCCATTCGGTCCTCTGGCTGATCCTGGCCTTCTTCAATGCGTCGGGTCTGATGATCCTGATCGGCGCCGAATTCATCGCGATGCTGCTTGTCATCGTCTATGTCGGCGCGGTCGCGGTGCTGTTCCTGTTCGTTGTCATGATGCTCGACATCGACTTCGCCGAACTGCGCGCCGGTTTCGTCGATTATCTGCCCTTCGGTCTGCTACTGGCGCTCGTGCTGCTGGCGGAAATCGTGCTGGGCATCGGCCTGTGGAGCGCCGGCCCGATCGAACTGGCGCAGCGCGCGGCTCCGGTGAACCCGGAACTGTCGAATATCCAGGCGATCGGCGGACTGCTGTACACCCGCTACATCTTCCTGTTCGAAGCGGCGGGCATCGTCCTGCTGGTCGCCATGACTGGCGCGATCGTCCTGACACACCGTGCCCGTGGCGGCGTGAAGGGGCAGAATGTCGCCAAGCAGAACCGTCGCCGTCCGCAGGATGCGACGCGTAACATCAATCAGCCCGTCGGGCAGGGGGTGGAGCTGTGATCGGCCTTCAACATTATCTGGTGGTCAGCGCCATCCTGTTCGTGATGGGGGTGCTGGGCATCTTCATCAATCGCAAGAATGTCATCATCATCCTGATGGCGATCGAGCTGATCCTCCTCAGCGTGAACATCAATCTCGTCGCTTTCAGCGCCTTCCTGGGCGATCTGGTGGGGCAGGTCTTCTCGATGTTCGTGCTGACCGTCGCGGCGGGTGAAGCGGCTATCGGCCTCGCCATCCTCGTCATTTACTTCCGTGGTCGCGGCACCATCGCCGTCGACGATGTCAACCGGATGAAGGGCTGAGCCTCCTGACATGATTCAGTATATCGTCCTTCTTCCGCTGCTGGCTGCTGCCATCGCCGGCCTTGGCAACAAGGCCCTTGGCAAGCTGCCCGCAAAGATCGTCACCACCGGCGCACTGTTCATCGCTTGCGCGCTGAGCTGGGCGACCTTCATTCCTTTCCTGCTCGGTCACGCTGAAGCAACGGTGACGCCGCTTTTCACCTGGATCGAAAGCGGCAGCTTCGATGCCCAGTGGGCGCTGCGCGTCGACACGATGACGGCGGTCATGCTGGTGGTGATCACCAGCGTGTCCAGCCTGGTCCACCTCTATAGCTGGGGCTATATGGACGAGGAGCCGGATCAGCCGCGCTTCTTCGCCTATCTCTCGCTCTTCACCTTCGCGATGCTGATGCTCGTGACCGCGAACAATCTGCTCCAGATGTTCTTCGGCTGGGAAGGCGTGGGCTTGGCGTCCTATCTGCTCATCGGCTTCTGGTTCCGTAAGCCATCGGCCAATGCGGCCGCGATCAAGGCGTTCGTCGTCAACCGCGTCGGCGATCTTGGTTTCATGATGGGCATTTTCGGCACCTATCTGGTGTTCAACACCATCTCGATCCCGGAAATTCTGGCCGCCGCGCCGTCTATGGCCGGTTCGACCATAGGTTTCCTCGGCCACCGCTTCGACACCATGACCGTGCTCTGCCTGCTGCTGTTCGTCGGCGCGATGGGCAAGTCGGCGCAGCTTGGCCTGCACACCTGGTTGCCGGACGCGATGGAAGGCCCGACCCCTGTGTCGGCGCTGATCCACGCGGCTACCATGGTCACGGCCGGCGTCTTCATGGTCTGCCGTCTGTCGCCGATGTTCGAAGTGTCGCCGACTGCGCTGACCGTCGTCACCTATGTCGGTGCCGCGACCTGTCTGTTCGCCGCGACCGTCGGCACGGTGCAGACGGACATCAAGCGCGTCATCGCCTATTCGACCTGTTCGCAGCTGGGCTATATGTTCTTTGCGGCCGGCGTCGGCGCCTATGGCGCAGCGATGTTCCACCTGTTCACGCACGCTTTCTTCAAGGCATTGCTGTTCCTGGGCGCCGGCTCGGTCATCCATGCGATGCACCATGAGCAGGACATGCGCTACTATGGCGGTCTGCGTAAGAGCATCCCGATCACCTTCTGGACGATGACGCTGGGCACGCTCGCCATCACCGGTGTCGGCCTGCCGATCATCGGCGTGGGTTTTGCCGGCTTCTATTCGAAGGACGGCATTCTTGAAGCAGCTTATGCTGCTGGCGGTGCGGGCACCGGTGCGTTCATCGTCGGCGTGTTCGCCGCGCTGCTGACCAGCTTCTACAGCTGGCGCCTGGTCTTCCTGACCTTCTTCGGCAAGCCGCGCTGGACCCAGTCGGAGCATATCCAGCACGCGCTGCATGATGCCCATGGTCACGACGATCACGCGCACGCCGCTCATGATCATGGTCACGGCCATGACGATCATCATGCGCATGATGCCGGCGACGGCACCGGTGGCTATCATCCGCATGAAAGCCCGCTGGTCATGCTGATCCCGCTGCTGGTTCTCAGCCTCGGCGCAGTCTTCGCCGGCTTCGTCTTCCACGATCAGTTCATAGGGCCAGAAGGCGGCATCGAATTCTGGAAGGGCGCGCTCGCGTTCAACAGCCATCTGATGCACGAAGCGCATATGGTGCCGACCTGGGTGAAGTTCTCGCCGTTCACGGTGATGCTGACCGGTCTGGTCATTGCCTGGCTGGCTTACATCAAGAATACCGACTGGCCGCGCCGTTTCGTTGCGACCTTCGGTGGCCTGTACCAGTTCCTGTTGAACAAGTGGTATTTTGACGAGCTGTACAACTTCCTGTTCGTCAAGCCTGCCTTCGCCATCGGCCGCTTCTTCTGGAAGTTCGGTGATGTCGGCTTCATCGACCGCTTTGGCCCCAACGGGCTGGCTGCTCTGGTCGTGCAGGGCAACAAGATCACTCGTCGGCTTCAGTCCGGCTACCTCTACACCTACGCGCTGGTGATGCTCATCGGGCTCGCCGCGGCTGCAACCTGGGCGATGACACGATAATGGACGGCTTCCCCATCCTTTCCCTGATGATGGCAGTGCCGATGGCCGGGGCCATCGCCTGCCTGTTCTCAGGCGCCAATAATGCGCGCTGGATCGCGTTGATCGCGACGCTGGTCGATTTCGTCCTGGGCATCGTCCTGTGGATGAATTTCGACCAGGGTGGGCTGCAATGGCAGTTCCAGGAATATGCGCCGATTTTCGGTCGTTTCGCCTGGGCGCTGGGTATCGACGGTATCGCCTTGATGCTGATCGCGCTGACCGTGTTCCTGATGCCGATCTGCATCGGCGCCAGCTGGAACGCGATCAACAAGCGTGTCGGCGAATATATGGCGGCGTTCCTGTTCATGGAGGTGCTGATGATCGGCGTCTTCACGGCGCAGGATCTCTACCTCTTCTACATCATGTTCGAAGCCGGCCTGATCCCGATGTATCTGATCATCGGTATCTGGGGTGGCGCGGACCGTATCTACGCTTCGTACAAATTCTTCCTCTACACGCTGCTCGGCTCCGTCCTGATGCTGATCGCGATGATGTGGATGGTACACGAAGCCGGTTCGACCGCAATTCCGGTCCTGATGGCCTATAATTTCGATCCGCAGATCCAGACCTGGCTGTTCCTGGCCTTCTTCGCCAGCTTCGCGGTGAAGATGCCGATGTGGCCGGTCCACACCTGGCTGCCCGACGCGCACGTTCAGGCGCCGACCGCAGGGTCTGTCATTCTGGCGGGCGTGCTGCTGAAGATGGGTGGCTATGGCTTCATCCGCTTCTCGCTGCCGATGTTCCCCGAAGCCTCTGCGCAGCTTGCGCCGATGGTGTGGGGTCTGTCGATGGTCGCGGTGGTCTACACCTCGCTCGTCGCCCTCGTTCAGTCGGACATGAAGAAGCTGATCGCCTATTCGTCGGTCGCGCATATGGCGATCGTCACCATCGGCCTGTTCGCCTTCAATCAGGCGGGCATCGAAGGCGCGATGATGGTGATGCTGGGCCATGGTCTGGTGTCGGGCGCGCTGTTCCTGTGCGTTGGTGTCATCTATGATCGCCTGCACACTCGCGAAATCGCGCGCTATGGTGGCCTCAGCATCAACATGCCCAAATATGCGGTGCTGTTCCTGTTGTTCACCATGGCGTCGGTCGGTCTGCCGGGCACGTCCAACTTCGTCGGCGAATTCCTGTCGCTGATGGGCATCTATCAGGTGTCGACCTGGGCGGCGCTGATCTGCACCACCGGCATCATCCTGGGCGCAGCCTATATGCTCTACCTCTATCGTCGTATTTGCTACGGCGATCAGGTGAACGCTGATGCGGCCGCCATGCCTGACCTGACCGGCCGGGAAATCTGGTTGCTCGCCCCGATCACGGCCGCCGTGCTGTGGATGGGCGTCTATCCGGAAAGCTTCCTGGCCCCCATGCGGTCCGACATCCGTGCGCTTGAAGCGCGCCTCGCCCCTGCGGCTCCCGCAGGTGACTCCAATATCAAGATGGGTGCGCCCAAGCCTACGGGCGAGGCACATCATGAAGAAGCATCCGCGCACGGGGAGGCGCACTGATGATTGAAACCGCTTCCCTTCTGGCGGTCGTGCCGGAACTCATCCTGACGGTGGGTGGACTGGCGCTGATGCTGGTCGCTGCCTTTGGCGGCGACGGCTCGGCCCGCCTGGTCAACTGGCTGTCGGTGATCGTGCTGGCGATCGCAGGCGTTTCGCTCTCCTGCTCGCTGGCCCACGGCCCCGACGCCTTTGACGGGCTATATCGCGCCGATGCCTTCTCGGCCTTTGCCAAGGCGCTGATCTATGGCGCAGCTGCGGCTGCCATCCTGCTGGCGCCGCGCTTCTTCTCGGTCGGCGGCAATCCGCGGCCGGAATATCCGGTACTGATCCTGTTCGCTGCCATCGGCATGGGCATGATGGTGTCGGCGGGCGACATGCTGACGCTCTATGTCGGCCTGGAAATGAACAGCCTTGCCTCCTACGTGCTGGCCAGCTTCATGCGTCAGGACGAACGCTCTTCCGAAGCCGGTCTGAAATATTTCGTGCTTGGCTCGCTGGCCAGCGGCATCCTGCTCTATGGCATCTCGCTGCTGTACGGCTTCACCGGCAGCACCGCGTTCGACGGCATCGCCGTGGCGCTGGGCGACGGCGTGTCGAAGGGTGAGCTGTTCGGTCTGGTCTTCGTGCTGGCAGGGCTGGCATTCAAGATCAGCGCCGTACCGTTCCACATGTGGACGCCCGACGTCTATGAAGGTGCGCCGACCCCGGTCACCACCTTCTTCGCCAGCGCGCCCAAGGTCGCCGCGATTGGCCTGACCGTTCGCGTCGCGATCGAAGCGCTGGGTCCGGCGGGTCTGGACTGGCAGCAGATCGTGATCTTCGTCGCGCTCGCCTCGATCCTGTTCGGTGCGGTGGCGGCCATTGGTCAGACCAACATCAAGCGCCTGATGGCCTATTCGTCGATCAACAATGTCGGCTTCGCGCTGATCGGTCTTGCTGCGGGCACGCCCGCTGGCGCGGCGGCGACGATGAGCTACATGGCGATTTATGTCATCATGACCATCGGCGGTTTCGCCTGCATCCTGCAATTGCGCGATGCGGACGGCAAGCCGGTCGAAGAGATCGCCAAGCTCGCTGGCCTGTCGCAGTCGCGCAAGGGCCTCGCCGCCGCGCTTGCCATCTTCATGTTCTCGATGGCCGGTATCCCGCCGCTGTTCGGTTTCTGGGCAAAGTTCCTGGTGTTCGATGCCGCCGTGGCGTCTGGCCTGACGGCTCTGGCGGCCTTCGGTATCGCCATGTCGGTGATCGGTGCCTTCTATTATCTCAAGATCATCAAGACGATGTATTTCGACGAACCGGTTGCCACTTATGAGGCGAAGGGCGGTCCGGTCGAGAACATCATCCTGACGGCCTGCGCCGTGGTGATCGTTCTGGGTTATCTGCTCAACCCCACGCTGGATCAGGCGAGCGCTGCCGCTGCGGCGTCGCTCTTCTGACACTGCTTCGCTTCGTCGAGGAAACCGGCTCCACCAACGCCGACATGCTGGCGTTGGCGGAGCAGGGCGGTGCTGATGGCAACTGGCTGCGCGCCGGCCGCCAGATGGGCGGCAAGGGGCGCATGGGTCGCGTCTGGGAAAGCCCGGACGGCAATCTCTATTGCTCGACCCTCGTTCGGCTTCGGCCGGGAGATCCCCTGCCGCACACATTGGCGCTGGTGGCCGCCAATGCCGTCCATGCGCTGGTCGCGCCGCTCTGCGCGGGGCAGGCGCGGATCAAATGGCCCAATGACATATTGGTCGATGGCGCGAAGATTGCCGGCATATTGCTGGAGCGGGCGGGCGACGCGATTGTCGTTGGCATCGGCATCAATGTCGCCGGTCACCCGGTCGGACTGGACCGTCCCGTCACCAGCCTGACGGCGCAGGGCGCGAGCGACGCCAGGGCGGAGGCGCTTTACGAGCGGATCGCCCAGCTTTTCGCCCATTGGCTGTCCATCTGGCGCGCGCAGGGGCTCGATCCGGTCCGGGCGCATTGGCTGCTCAACGCGCACGCCACGGGTAAACCGATGCGTGTCATCCTGCCCGATGGCGGCGAGGTTGAAGGAAGTTTCGACACGCTTGATCGTCAGGGCATGCTGATCCTGCGCTTGGCGAACGGGCAGAGCCGTGCCATTCACGCGGGCGATATCATTCTCAGCTGAGGGACCGGCCATGCTTCTCGCGATCGACGCGGGCAACACCAATGTCGTTTTCGCGCTGCTCGACGGGCGCGAAATCAAGACACGCTGGCGGATAGCCACCGATCCGCGACGCACGGCCGACGAATATGTCGTCTGGCTGAACCAGCTGCTGCAACTGGAAGGCTATGCCATTGCCGATGTGGAGGCGGTCATCATCGCGACGGTCGTGCCGCGCGCGCTGCATAATCTTCAGGTGCTGGCGGAGAAATATTTCAAGACCACGGCATTGGTCGCCGGACAGGCGCCGGTCGAATGGGGCATCGAACTGGATGTGGCCGAGCCCAATTCGGTCGGCGCGGACCGGGTTGTAAACGCCATTGCCGCGCACCATCTTTATCAGGACGATCTGATCGTGATCGATTTCGGCACGGCGACGACCTTTGACGTGGTCGATTATAGCGGAGCCTACAAAGGCGGCGTGATCGCGCCGGGCATCAACCTGTCGCTGGATGCGCTGGTAGCGGCGGCGGCCAAGCTGCCCAAGATCGCGATCGAGCCGCCGGAAAATCGGTCTGTGATCGGGCGTAGCACGGTGGACGCGATGCAGATTGGTGTCTTCTGGGGCTATGTGGCGATGATGGAAGGGCTGGTCGCGCGCATCCGCGCCGAGATCGGCCGTCCTGCCAAGGTAATTTCGACCGGAGGACTCGCCGTCCTCTTCAATGACAATAGCGATATTTTCGATGCGATCGCACCGGACCTCACCATCTTGGGGCTGGCGCTGTTGCACGAACGGAGTTTGAGAATATAATGACACCCAAGGATGAACTGATCTTTCTGGCCCTCGGTGGGTCCGGCGAGATCGGCATGAACGTCAATCTATATGGCTGCCAGGGCAAGTGGGTCATGGTCGACCTCGGCCTGACCTTTGCCGACCCCAATTATCCCGGCGTGGAACTCGTCCTGCCGGACCTGAGCTTCATCGAGGAACGGCGCGACGACCTGCTCGGCATCGTGCTGACCCACGGGCATGAAGATCATATCGGCGCCATTCCTTATCTGGCGGCCGATCTTGGCGTGCCGCTTTATGCGACGCCCTTCACCGCCGGTCTGATCCGGCTGAAGCTGGAGGAGGAAGGCCTCAGCAAGGATGTGAAGCTGCATGTGATCGAGAATGAAGGCAGCTTCAATCTCGGCCCGTTCGGCTTCCGCTATGTGCCGCTCGCTCACTCCATTCCGGAGGGCAATGCGGTCCTGATCGACACGCCGCATGGTCGCATCTTCCATACCGGCGACTGGAAACTGGACGAGCAGCCCTTGCTGGGCCAGCCGTCGACCCCGGCGGAACTGACCGCGATCGGCGACGAAGGTGTGCTGGCGCTGGTGTGCGACAGCACCAATGTCTTCAACGACAAGGCCAGCGGGTCTGAGGGCGATGTGCGCGAGGGGCTGATGCAGGCCGTCGCCGGCGCCAGGGGGCGCGTACTGGTCACGACCTTTGCGTCTAACGCGGCGCGGGTGCAGACTTTGGGTGAGGTCGCCGCTGCCACCGGGCGCAAGCTGTGCGTGGCGGGGCGTTCGCTCGATCGCATCATCGGCACGGCCAAGGCGGCCGGTTATCTCAAGGACTTCCCGCCGACCGTCGACTGGGATGATGTCATGGACCTGCCACGCAGCGAAGTGATGATCATCGCCACCGGCGGCCAGGGCGAAGCGCGCGCTGCGCTGTCGCGCATCGCCTTCGACAGCCATCCGATCAAGCTGACGGAAGGAGACACGGTCGTCTTCTCGTCCAAGCAGATCCCCGGCAATGAAATCGCCATCGGCCGCATCCAGAATGCGCTGGCGCAGAAGAACGTCCTGATGATCACCGATCGTCAGGCCGAGGTTCATGTGTCGGGTCATCCGGGGCGTCCGGAACTGGAGGCCATGTATCGCTGGATCAGGCCCGAGATATTGCTGCCGGTTCATGGCGAGCGTCGCCATATGGCGGAGCAGGCACGGCTTGGTATCGCCAGCGGTATCCGTCACGCTGTGGTGCAGTCCAATGGCGACCTGCTGCGTCTGGCGCCGGGCGCGCCGGCGATTATCGGGCAACAGGATACGGGCCGTCTGGTTCTGGACGGGGACGTCATTCTGCCGGCCGATGGGTCTACCATGAACGAACGGCGCAAGCTGGGCCTGCATGGTCAGATCAGCGTGGCTGTGGCGATTGACCGAAAGGGCAAGCTGGTCGGCGATCCGATGCTGCGCACGCAGGGCGTGCCGGTGGAAGAGGATAAAGCGGCGTTCCTGGCGGAAGCGGCCGAGGAAGCGGCTGCCGCCATCCCAAAGGGATCGCTGGAAGAAGAGGCAATGCGTGAACGGCTGCGGCTCGCCGTACGCCGTACCGCGACGCGCTGGACCGGCAAGAAGCCGATAGTGGACGTGTTGATCATTCGCGCCTAGACAGGGGCGATGAACTGGTACGCCATCTTCGCCATTTATTTCCTGATGTGGGTCATCAGTGCCTTCATCATGCTCCCTTTCGGCATCCGCACCCCCAATGAAACGGGTGAAGTGTTGTTGAAGGGGCAGGCGGACAGTGCACCCAGCAATTTCCGGCCGACGGTCGTGATGCTGCGCGCCACCATATTGGCGACGATCCTGTTCGGCCTTTATTATGCCAATTATATGCAGGGCTGGGTGACGCTGGAGATGCTGCCCGGCTATCGCGTCGCGCGATGAGTGAGGCAGCGCAGCGGATCGTTCGCGCTGCTGCCATCCATATGGAACGATGGGCGCAGATGCGCGCTGCGCTCTGGCCCGAGACCAGCGTCGCCGGTCATCAGGACGAAATCACTGACATGCTGCAGGCGGGCGAAAGCCTGATTGCTTTCGTCGCGCTCGATGAGCAAGGTGGTGCCATCGCCTTTGTCGAAGCGGCCCTGCGCCATGACTATGTCAATGGCTGCGACACCAGTCCGGTGCTGTTCGTAGAGGGGCTTTATGTCGCGCCTGACGCGCGACGAGCGGGGCTGGCCCGTGCCCTGATCGATGCCGTGACAGCGTGGGGGCAGGAGCAGGGGTGCACGGAAATGGCATCCGACGCTGAAATCGCCAATCTGTCCAGCCACGCCTTTCACCAGGCCGCCGGCTTCGCCGAAACCGAGCGGGTGGTCTATTTCCGCAAGATGATCAGCTGACCTGCGGCCTTACTGGCGCAGCCGCTCGATCGCCTGAGCCAGCGCGACATAGAGCTTGCCCATATCGGAGGAGAGAATGGCCACGCCCAGGGCATTGCCGTCACGCGCCGCCAGGATAATCCGCAACATTGCCTCAAAATCGTGGATATAGCGGTTCACATGATCGCGGAACTCCGCATCATTATCATAGTGAAGCGCAATTTCACGAGATTCGCCGGCATCCAACAACTTCACCGCGCGGCGGGTGAATACGCCCCGGTCGCCCTTCAGATAAGCGGACCAGGCCGAATCGGTCACATCGTTGGACAGCAATTTGGCGACGTCGATCGCCGTGCTGTTGAGCGATTCGATGAGAAGGGCGGAACGCCGCGCAAAATGATCGCGGTCGCGGGTTTCGGAGGCGCGTTCCGCTTCCTCGATCCGCTGTTCCACGCTGGCGCTGGTGTCGGCGATTGTCAGCAACTGGCGGGTCAACCGCTCCGACGCCTGATGCGCCGCCTTGACTGCTTCCTCGGCCACACGCGCAACCTGTTCGATCTGCGCTGTCACCTTTTCGCCGACGACATCCTGCAAGGCCTCATTACTGGCTTGCGCCAACTGCTGCGCAGCGTCGGGGATGGCGCGGCCCAGCGCCTGACGCGCACGCTCGGCGGCCTGGTCGGCCGTGTAGATCGGAA
>JAGVJS010000168.1 GCA_020051025.1 Sphingobium sp.
CCGGCTGGCCTTTGTCGAAGGAGGCTATATGCCGCGCAATCTGGGTTCGGCAAAGGTGCAGGGTGTGATGCTGGAGGGACGGCATAGCCTGTCGCCGACCCTGCGCTGGGGTCTGCGCTATGATCGGGCGCGGATCGGCGCCGATCGGGGCGGTATGCTGACCGAAGAACGGCTGGCGGTGCAGGGCGAATGGCGCCATGGCTCCTGGCGCTGCGCCATGAGTGCTGCGCGCACCAGCGGTTCGGCCTGGGGGCAGGGCGCTGAGCGTCTGCGTGTTGAAGGCGGCATCGATTATCTCCCCGTGGATCCGCGCGCGCCGCGCATCGGCCTGCACCTCGCCGATCCAGACCGGCTGATGAGCAGTCGGCTGGCAGACCAGCCGACGTCCGGCCCTATTCGCGCGGCCGATCAGGCGCGTGCCCTGATGCTCAACGCGGCCTTGCGCTGGTAACGGGATCGTCCTTTTTCTGTAGCATTGTCTGCCTATCGGCGGGGCTTCTCTGAATTGGAGCGGGCGATGCGGTACGGAATGACGATGATGGCGATGACAGCGCTGGCGATTGCCGGTGCAGCTCAGGCACAGGATGCCGACGCCCCGTTGCCCACGCCATCGCCCGTCGTGCTGCGCCTCGCTGCACCCGAAGCGCATCAGGGCGTCGCATCGGACGGCGTCCATGTCTATGCGATCGATAATGACCGGATCGGGAAATATGTCATCGCCACCGGCCAGCGCATCGCCCAATGGCAGGGCGAACGTCGGCTCTTCCCGCACATGAACAGCTGCACCGTCGCGGGCCGCGAACTCGTCTGCGCCGCCTCCAACTATCCTGCCGTGCCACAAACCAGTGCGATTGAGATTTTCGATACGAAGACGCTGAGGCACCTGCGCACCGTCAGCCTGGGTTTCGGTCCCGGTTCGCTGACCGTGCTGGATCGCCATGCCGGCAAATGGTGGGCGGTTTATGCCAATTATGCCGGCAAGGGCGGGGAGCCGAACCGCGATTATCGCTACACATTGCTGGTGCGGATGGACGATAGTTTCCGGCAGGAAGCGGCCTGGACCTTCCCGCAGCAGGTGCTGGCGCGCTTTGCGCCGTTCAGTTGCTCTGGCGCAAGCTGGAGCAATGACGGCCGCCTCTACGTGACGGGCCATGACCGGCCCGAAATGTACGAACTGGCTTTGCCCGAAGCCGGATCGGTGCTGGAATGGAAGCGCACCATCGGTATCGCCTCGCCGGGACAGGCAATCGACTGGGATCCGAAGGTTGCCGGCCGCATCTGGTCGGTCGATCGCAAGCAGACGACGCTGATCGCCAGCAGCATCGCGGACTAGCCGGGGGGGAGCATCGCTGCGATCGCCAGCGCCGCCATGTCGGCGACTGCGGTCAGGCGCTCGGTTGAATGACCGGCCCGCGCATCGGCGGACAGACCCGACATGACCGCCGCGACATAGTCAGCCACAACCTCTGCCTTGTCGGGATGGGTGGAGACGATGAAGCTGTGCAAATCCTGTACGCTGGCATCCTTGAAACGGCGTGCGCGACAGGCGGCATCGGCGTCCGTGCTGCGTTCGCCCTCCAGTACCAGACACCCCGCCGTCGCCGGATCGGCCGCATAGATGCACGCCGCCTTGCGCAACAGGCCGACCAGTGCGTCGGCCGGTTCGACGCCGGGAATGGCCAGAGGCTCGGTCAGCGGCGAAGCGCGCGAATAGCGATCCAGTACTTCTGCATAGAGCGCGGTCTTGCTGCCGAAGGCGGCGTACAGGCTGGGCGGATTGATGCCCATGGCCTCGGCTAGCGCGGCCACGCCGACTCCTTCATAACCCTGCGCATGGAACAGTGCCTGCGCCTGATCCAATGCCATGTCCCGGTCAAAAGCGCGAGGGCGTCCGCGGCCTCTGGGTTTTATTTTATCACTCACTACAAAAATCCTTGAAGCGACCATTTGCTGATTTATATAGCGATCACTAATCATTTCTCAAGGAACAGGATCATGACCAACTTCACCGGAAAGAAAGCTCTCGTCATCGGCGGCAGTCGCGGTATCGGCGCTGCCATCGTCCGTCGTTTTGCGCAGGATGGCGCCGCCGTCACCTTCACCTATGCCGGGTCGCATGACGCCGCGCAGGCGCTGGCCGCCGAAACCGGATCGATTGCCATCCGCTCCGATGCGGCCGACCGCGACGCCACCATCGCGACAGTCGCCCAGCAGGGCGCGCTCGACATCCTCGTCATCAATGCCGGCGTCGGCATATTGGGCGATGCGCTGGAACAGGACGCTGATGCGATCGACCGGATGATCGACATCAATGTTCGCGCGCCGTATCACGCCGCGGTCGAAGCGGCGCGCCAGATGCCCGAAGGCGGCCGCATTATCGTCATCGGATCGGTCAATGGCGACCGTATGCCCTTCGTCGGCGGGGCGGCCTATGCGCTGACCAAATCGGCTTTGCAGGGACTGGCGCGTGGTCTGGCGCGCGATTTCGGCCCGCGTGGCATCACCGTCAATATCGTTCAGCCCGGCCCGACCGACACCGACATGAACCCGTCGGACGGTCCGATGGCAGGCATGATGCACGATTTCATGGCGATCCGCCGCCACGCCACCGGGGAAGAAATTGCCGGGCTGACGGCCTATCTGGCGGGGCCGGAAGCGGGCATCATCACAGGTGCGATGCATACGATCGACGGCGGCTTCGGCGCCTGATCTTTTACGCGGCGATGCCCGGCGGTTGCAGGTCGTCGGACATCAGCCACATTTCCGCCGGCAGTTGCGTGGAAAAGACCCCGACGATCGCCTTGCCCAGGCGGGCGCGAACATACATTTTGTCCGCGACGCTGCCCACCAATATCGCAACGCGGTCGGTGGGCAGATAGGTCTGTTCCATGAGGTCCAGGATGCGGGCTTCTACCTCGCGCGCCTGCCGTTGCGCCTCCGTCACGTCGGACAGGATGCGGATCGGCAGGCCATTGCGACGCCGGTCGCTCAGGATCAGTCCAAGATGCATATAATGACGTTCGACATCGGCGATCGACCACACACCGGTTGCGTGGACAAAGATGATTCCGTCAGGATCGTCCAGTTCACAAGCAATCATAGGGGTATCCAGGCGAGGCGGCAGGCATTGGCCAGAATTGGTTATGGTGGCGCTCTAGTTTACCAAAGGATTGCGGGAAAATGTAGCCCCGCAGTCATGACAAATGCTGTCGCAATTTCCTGCCTTTTCAGGCGCTTCCGATCCATCCTGCCATCAAGGCAGGATGGGCCGGGAGCGACTATATCATGAATCGCTTGCGAAACGACTCTTAGTTTTTCTTGAGAATATCCAGCGCCAGGACGGTCATGGCCTCGCTCGCCGTCGCGATCACCTTGTCCGCCTCTGGCGCCCAGAACGGACTGTGCAGCGAGGGCAGGCTGGCCTGACCGGTTGCCGCGGCCGCCATCTTGTCCGCCGGTACGCCACCAACCCAGAAGATGAAGCTGTTGATGCTCTTGTCCGCGCGATAGAAGCGGCTGAAATCCTCGCCGCCCATCACCGCCGATGTCTTGATGACGCGGCCGTCGGGGAAATGGCTCTTGAGCACGCCGGCCATCTGCTCGGCAAATTCGGGCGGGTTGTAGGTGGAGGGCGTGAATTCATCCTTCACGCTGACCACTGGCATCCGGTCGTCAGGCACGCCGGCTGCAATCGCTTCGCCCCGGCTGATCCGCTTGATCCCCTCGATCAGCTTGGCACGGGTTTCGTCCGAATAGCTGCGGATCGTCAGCAGCAGCTTGGCTTCGTCCGGGATGATATTATGTTTGGCGCCTGCCTGGAAGCTGCCGACGGTGACGACGGCGGGATCCTGCGGATCCTGTTCCCGGCTGATGAGCGTCTGGAGCGAGGTGACGATGCGGGACGCCAGCACGATCGGATCGCGCGTCGTCTGCGGATAGGCGCCATGGCCGCCCAGCCCTTTCACCAATATGTCGACGCTGTCGACATTGGCCAGCGCATAGCCGGGCGTATAGCCGATCTGGCCGGCGGCGATATTGGCCGCGTCGTGAAAGGCGATGGCATGGGTCGGCTTGGGGAAGCGGGTATAAAGTCCGTCCTCCAACATGTTGCGTGCGCCTTTGCCCACTTCTTCGGCGGGTTGAAGGATCATCACCAGCGTGCCCTTCCACTTGTCCTTCCCACCCGCCAGCAGCTTGGCGGTCTCGATGAAGGCGGTCATGTGGGTGTCGTGGCCGCAGGCGTGCATCACGCCCGTCTCCACGCCCTCGGGCGTCTTGGTACGGACCTTGGACGCAAATTCGAGGCCGGTCTGCTCAACCACCGGCAGTCCGTCCATATCGGCGCGGATTAACAGCACCGGGCCGGCGCCATTTTTCATCACGGCCACGACGCCGGTGCCGCCGACCTTTTCGGTCACGTCATATTTCAGTGCCTTCAACCGCTTGGCGAGTTTGGCGGCGGTGTTGACCTCCTGCAACGACAGTTCGGGATTGGCGTGCAGGTCGCGGTAAAGCGTCATCAGCCCGTCCATATCCTTGGCCACGGCCGCGCCGATTTCGCTTTGTGCGGGCTGGGCAGGAGCGGGCATTTCGGTTGCCGTCTGGGCAACGGCGATGGACGAAAAGCTGACGGCGGCCAGAACGGCCGTAAGCGCATGGCGCATGTTGATAATCTCCCTTGCTGTTCCGAAGCATAGGGTCATTTTATGACCGGGGAAGGGGGAATTGTTACGGGCAAGGCGAGGATGAATCAGGCTGATTTGACAATCTTTGTTAAAAATGCTCACTTTCCAGTCATGGCGACCATGAATATCTCGCTGCCCGATCCGATGAAGAACTGGGTCGAAGGCCAGACCGCCACCGGGCGGTACAGCAATTCCAGCGACTATGTCCGCGACCTGATACGCCGCGATCAGGAGCGTCAGGCCAAGGTCGCTCATATGCAGCAACTGGTCGATGAGGCGCGGGCGGGCGGCATCAGCGATGAAAGCATGGCGGACATACGCGCGCGCCTGGTGCAACAGGCGGGCACCCAACGCTGACATGGCGCGTTATCGACTGAGCCGGGCGGCATCGGACGATATCAGTCATATCTTTCTGGACGGCATGGCCCGATTCGGCCTGATGCAGGCGGATCGCTATCATGAGGGGATGGCGGCGGCTTTCGATTTTCTGGCGGACTATCCACAAGCCGCACGGCTGCGGGAAGAGATCAGACCGCCGGTTCGCGTGCATCCCTATCGCTCCCACCTGATCATATACGACATCATGCATGATGGACGGATCCTCATCCTGCGCGTCCGCCACGGTCGGGAGGATTGGCAGGATGCGCTTCCGTCCATCTGAAACAGGATCAACGTGCTGAAATAAAAGCCCTTATATCCGCGCTCAGCTTGCGCAGGTCGTCGGGGCGGACGTACATCATGTGGCCGGCGTCATAATAATGATATTGGATGCGCGAGGCGTCGAAGCCCGTCCGGCTCATCGCATATTCCGCGCCGAAGAAGGGCGTCGCGAAATCATACCAGCCCTGGCCGACGAAGACCTTGAGGCCGCTATTTTCGCGCAACGCCTTGCCCAGATAGGGGGCGACGCTGCCATAGACTTCGCTCGCCCGGCCGCTCTTGCCGTCCAGCTTCCAGTCCCATCCGCTGACCCCGCCGATCGTCACATAGCTGCGGTCGGTCCTGTAGCCCAGATCATCGCGGGCATAGCTGTTCATCGCGGCGGTATAGGCGCCGTCGATCGCGTAGAAGCTCGGATCATTGTCCGGCTCCTCGCCCGCCGCGTCATAATCCTTGCCGGTATAGCGGGTGTCGAGCCGGCCGATGCTCATGCCCCGGTCGCGCAGCAATTCCTTGTAGAAACGGCCGGGCGAAATGCGCAGTTCGGCTTGATCGACGAACGCTTCCGGCAGGCCGGTCAGCCGCGCCAGTTCCGCCCGCACGCTGGCGCGTTCC
>JAGVJS010000095.1 GCA_020051025.1 Sphingobium sp.
CAGAAACAGCCCCAGCACCACGCAACCCGCTGCCCAGAATAGCAGCGACCAGTCCGCCGCCTCCCCCGTCACCGCAGCGGCGCGCGCTATCGCGACCGGCGCATGATCCAGCCGGATCAGGAAGGGCAGGATGAAGACGACAAGGAAGATGCGCGCGCCATGGATCAGGCCGATGGTGCGCTCGTCCGCACCGCGCTCTGCCCCCATCACCACCATTTCGGCGATGCCGCCGGGCATGCCGGCAAAATAGGCGGTGGCGGGATCGAACTTCGCAACCTTGCGGAAATAGGTGACGCACAGCAGCGCCGCGCTCGCAAGGAAGAAGGGCAGGGCGATGAGCGGGATGATCCACTCGCGCACCTGTGGCAAAAGATGCGGACCGAAACTGCTGCCCAGCACCACGCCGATCACCGCCGCCATCGGCCGGCGCGTGGCAGAAGATGCCTGGATCGGCAGGCCTATGACGCTGGCAATGGCACAGGCGGCCATGGAGCCCAGCACCCACGGCAAAGGCGCGCCGATCCAGAGGAACAGCGCGCCGCCTGCCGCCCCCACGACCAGCGCCGCGAGGAAGCGGAGGATCATGCCTGTGCCATCCGACCATGATCCGTTGGAGAGGGAGCGGATCATGGTCTTATTCCTTGTACTTTATGCGACGAACGGGAAGGCCAGTGCGATCATGCCCACCAGCGTCATGACGATGCAGACGGCAGCGGCCGGCAGCAAAGTGAAGCGCTGATGATCGGCCAGGTCGATGCCCGCAAGGCTGACCAGCAGATAGGTGGACGGCACCAGCGGGCTGAGCAGATGGACCGGCTGGCCCATCAGCGACGCGCGGGCGATCGCCATCGGATCGACGCCATAATGCGACCCGGCCTCCGCCAAAATGGGCAGCATGCCGAAATAGAAGGCGTCGTTGGAAATGAAGAAGGTGAAGGGCATGGACAGCAAAGCCGTGATCGGCGCCATATACGGCCCCAATGCGGGCGAGATGAAGCCGACGACTTCCTTGCTCATCGCCTCCACCATGCCGGTGCCGCCCAGGATGCCGGTGAAGATGCCGGCAGCAAAGATCAGCGACACGACCGACAGGACGTTGCCGGCATGGGCGGCGATCCGTTCCTTCTGTTGCGCGACGCCGGGATAGTTGACAATCATCGCGATGGCGAAGGCGATCATCATCAGCACCGACAGCGGGAGGACACCCCACACCAGCAGGCCCAGCAGGGCGACCACCAGCGCGGCGTTGAACAGGCGCAGATGGGGCCGGCGCGCCTCGGGATATTGCGACACGCCAAGGTCGGCGATGTCCACCGCCTCACGCTGGGGCACATGGACATGGCCCAGACGGCGGCGCTCCTTGATCCCGAACCAGAAAGCGAGGCCCAGCAGGAAGGCAAGGCCCGCAATCATCCCGGGGATCAGCGGCAGAAACAAGGTGGCCGGGTCCAGCTTCAGCGCACTCGCGGCGCGGGCGGTCGGCCCGCCCCAGGGCGTCAGGTTCATGACCCCGCTCGTCACCATCAGCAGGCAGACGAGGTAGATGCGCTTCATGTCGAACCGCTTGTAGAGCGGCAGCAGCGCGGCACAGGTGATGATGTAGGTGGTCGATCCATCGCCATCCAGGCTGACGATCGCACACAGCACGACCGATCCCAGCAGGATCAGCAGCGGGTCGCCATGGACCAGGCGAACCAGCCGGCCGACCAGCGGATCGAACAGGCCGGTATCCGTCATGGTCGAAAAGAAGAGGATGGCGAACAGCAGCATCACGCCCGTAGGGGCGAGATTCTTGATGCCGTCGATCATCATGTCGCCAAGGCCGGCGGCCTGACCGGCGACCACGCCGAACAGGGACGGGATGATGATCAGCGCCACCAGCGGCGTCATCTTTTTGGTCATGATCAGCGTCATGAAGGTGGCGACCATCAGGAAGCCGAGCAGGGCAAGATTCATCGCTGCATCCTTGAAGAGGCGAGAAAAAGAAAGATCAGAAGGTCACGCCGACGCGGGCGCTGACGGTCTGGCCGTCGTCGCTGCCGGTGTAGCTGCCGGCCCGATTGTCGGTGTGCCACTGGATGCCGTTCAGCTGGATGCGGGTGAAGCTGTTGAGATACCAGTTCACGCCGACCGTCGCGGCCCATCCGTCGCCGCCCAGGACCAGGTCGGTATAGTCCAGATTTTCGTAACGCGCCGTCAGTTCGATCGCGCCCGGCCCGCCGTCGAATGTGGGGCGCAGCACATTGGGCTGGCCAAAGCTGCCGAGGCGCGGGTTATAAGGCGGCAGTTCGCCGGTCAGGAAAAAGCCGGTGGACAGGCTCCACGCCTTGCTCTCGAAATCGGGACGGTCGCCGGTCAGGCGCGCGACGCGGCGGCCCGCTTCGCCCATGACCCAGAAGCTACCGCTATAGCCGCCCAGTTCAGCACCATAGCCGGTGGTCGAACGCCCACCCAGCAATTCGCCGGTCGACACCCGCACCGCACCGTTGAAGCGCCCGCCGATCACCGTGCTGCGGGTCAGCGACGTCGCGGCGGCGGACAGCGCCTCGTCAAAGCCCCAAGCGCCGACATGCAGCAGCGACCGGTCGGTCTTGATCGGGTTCCAGTGCGCGCGCGCCGACACGGTGCGGCTGTCGTTGGTCGCCTGCTGCCCATCGATCCGGTCGCCGGTCACGCTGACCGACGCATGCCAGTTGGGGCCGAACATCCGGCCCATGATGCCGATGCCGTAGAAGCCGCGCTGCGGGATGATCGCGGTCGACACCGTGCTGCGCTCCAGGAAGGGGGTGGAATCGGACCCGGTGCTGCCCTCGAACGCGCGGTCGTTGAACAGATGACCGGCGCGGATATCATAATCGACCTTGCTGCTGATGCGATTGCGCCAGCCGAGGAAGGCGGTGACGATATCGACCTCATTTTCCGAAAAATCGCTTTCGAACTGGTAGAAGAAATGCGGCCCAACGCCACCTTCCAGCCCCAGACGCAGCGCGCGCATACCCGTCGTGGTCGTGTTGCGGCCCCTATAGTCGGACCCCATGGTCGAACTCACATCGACCAGGATGCGCCCACGTGGCTTGTAGGTGAACACGCCGTCGGCAGATCGGAAGACCGGCAGGCCCGCCCCCCATTCGGTGGTCACGCCCGAAGGATTGGCGGCCACGGCGCGCGCCTGCGCCACGTCGA
>JAGVJS010000008.1 GCA_020051025.1 Sphingobium sp.
CAGCAGGTCGGTGCCCACGGCGGTCTTGGCGCTGACGCCGAACATCAGCACCAGCAGCGGCGTCATCAGCGATCCGCCGCCGACGCCGGTGACGCCCACCAGCACGCCGACCAGCACGCCGGCAACGGCATGGAAGAGGTCGATAGATCCCATCAGGCTCATGGCGCCCGTCTTATCCTTATAATCTGCAACCCTGCGACAAGTCTTCCAGCCGTTTCACCGGCGTAACACAAGCGGGTTCGGGTTTCAGGGCATGAACTTCAGCTTTTGGTGAGCCGCGCCCAGCGAGCGTCGACTGTGGCCTGCGCGGTGGCGGCCCTGACCGTTTCGACCCGCGACAGGCCGCGCAGCGCGAGGCTGTGTCCGGCGATCCAGCGACCGGCGATGCCATAGCCGACATCGTAGAGCGCTACATTTTCATGCATATCGCCGCCCACTACGAAGCGAGTGGTGATGACGACAGGTAGCCGTTCGTCGCCGACGCTGTCGTCCGGGAGCTTTGCCTTGGCCCGCGCCTTCTTCAAGGCGCTGTCAAACCAGCCAGCCTCGATCCGGGGATCGCCGGTGGTGTCGATCGGCGCTATGCCGAGTGCGCGGGGGAAGAGGATGGTCTGGCTCTGGATCACCTGATCGGGATCGGTGGTCTTGAGCGCGATCCGGTCATCCTTCACGGAGTCGGCGTTCAGGACCAGTGCGGCGGCGCGGCTGGACGCCTTGCGGCTCTCGGCCGCCCGTTCCGCCGCCTTGTCTGCGCGCTCATCCTTTTTGTCTGCCCAGTTGAGATAAAGGGTGAGGGCGGAAATGGATACAGCCAGTACCGCCAGCACCTCGCCCAGCGTGATCCAGCGACGGCGAATCGCGGCGGCCTCCGCAGCGCGCGCTTCCTTGGGCGTATCGGGCGTCTCGCTCATCTGTGTCACACCACCTGAGGCGGGACTTCGAACCGGTCGATCACCCAGTCTTCCGCCTGGGCGCCGCCGATCCATTCCTGCATCCAGGGATGGGCGATGATGGCGCGCATATAGGCTTCGGCAAAGCGGGCGACGGGTAGTTGGTAGGTGATGAAGCGGGTGACGACCGGCGCGAACATCACATCCACAGCGCCGAATTGTCCGAACAGAAATTCGCCCTCGCCGCCGTGGCGGGCGCGGGCCTGCGCCCATAGCTGCATGATGCGGGCGATATCCTGCGCCACCGGATCGGATGGCGGCACAGCCGGGTAGATCTGCCGGATGTTCATGCTGTGCTCGCGGCGCAGCGCGGCAAAGCTGCTGTGCATTTCGGCGGCCATGGACCGGGCCATGGCGCGGGCGGCGGGATCGGCCGGCCAGAACAGGTCGCCTTCCGTCTTTTCATTCAGATATTCGACGATGGCCAGGCTGTCCCACACGACGACATCGTCGCCATCCCACAGGATCGGCACCTTGCCGGAGGAGGGGGCGAACTCGTCGCCCTCGCGCCGCTTTTCCCATGCCTCGTCATAGAGGGGGACGACGACTTCCTCAAACGGGAGAGCGGAGAGCTTGCATGCCAGCCAGCCGCGCAGCGACCAGCTCGAATAGGCCTTGTTGCCAATGAGCAGCTTCATCATGTCCCCTTCTTAGACGGCAGACAGGCGGCAAGTCGAGCGCGAAGGGCGCACCGGGATAGCTATCGGGCGCAGGGGGCACTATCCTGCGGTCGACAGCCACCAATTCGGAATCGGGCCGATTATATTTCATGAGCATGCACGTACTTCTGGTGGAGGATGACAGGCAGTTGCAGCGGCAACTGGCCGAACAATTGTCGCAGTTCGGGCATCAGGTTGAGACCGCCGACGACGGCCTTGCCGCGCTGGCGATCGTTGGTCAGAAGGCGTTTGACATCGTCGTCCTGGACTGGATGATGCCCGGCGTCGACGGGATCACCGTGCTGCGCCAGTTGCGCGAGGGCGGGATGAACGTGCCCGTGCTGATGCTGACTGCGCTGGGGCAGGTGTTCGACAAGGTCGAGGGGTTCGATGCCGGCGCCGATGACTATGTCGTCAAGCCGGTCGATCCGCTGGAGCTGAATGCGCGATTGAACGCGCTGGTCCGCGCCCGCCGCACCAATGACCAGCCATCCGACACGGTGAGCGCGGGGGACATCACCATCAGCCCGTCGCGGTTGCGCGCCTGGCGCGGCGGTCGGCCGCTCAACCTGTCGCAGACGGAGTTCAAACTTCTGCTGGAACTGGCGCGCAATGCCGGCACCCTCGTCACCCGGCCGATGCTGATCGAGCGGATATGGGGGCTGGATTTCATGCCCACGACCAATCTGGTCGATGCCCATATCCGCCATTTGCGGGTGAAGCTGGTCGAACAAGGCGATGATCCGATCAGCACCCAGCGCGGCATGGGCTATATGTTGCGGGCATGAGGTGGCGGCCGCAAACGCTGCGGGGGCTGACGATAGCCTTTCTCGCCCTGTTCCTGACCGTGACCGCCGCGGCGGGGCTGGGCACTTTCTTTGCGACGCTGTCGATGATCGTCGCGCTGGTGGACGAACGGGTCGAGGCGGAAAGCCACGCCATTGCGCCAGTGGGCGCAAAATTCGACTGGGACGAGTGGCGTGAGCGGATCACCGAAATGGCGCGGCAGCGCGATACGGCCGATCTTGGCATGTTGCTGACCGATGCACAGGGGCGGCGCATCGCGGGGAATGTGCGCTTTACCCGGCCGCTGCCGCTGGGCTTTTCCTCACTCGACCGGCGTGACCGGATCGAGGGGCTGAGCGCGGGCCGGGTGCTGGTCCGCGATCTGGGGCAGGGGGTGCGGCTGGCGGTGTTTGCAGAAACCGAGCCGATCGACGATTATTTCGCGGTGCGCCAACGCCTTTACATCGCCGGCTTTGGCGCGATCGTGGTCGTGGTGCTGGCGGGCCTCCTGCTGTTCCGGCGCCTGATCGGCGAGCGGATCGAGCAGATGCGGATGACCGCCGAATCGATCATCGATGGCGATATCGCCCGTCGCGTACCGCTGGTGGGGGACGATGGCGAGTTTGACCAGCAGGCTGCTGCGCTCAACCGCATGCTGGATCGCATGGGCCAGTTGATGGCCGAAGTGCGCAACGTATCGAACGATATATCGCATGAGATGCGCACGCCGCTCGCGCGGCTGCGGAACGAGCTGGCACTGTTGGAGCAAAGGGACGCGGCGGCGCCGGTGCGCGAGGCGCTGATGCTGGCGATCGGACAGGCGGATGACCTGCTCACCATGTTCGGGGCCATGCTGCGGATCGCGGAGATTGAGAGCGGGGCGCGCCGCGCAGGGTTCCAGTCGGTCGCACTGGATGCGTTGGTGGAGGAGATGATCGAGATGGTGCGGCCGCTGGCGGCGGAAAAGGACCAGCGGATCGCTATCATCCTGAATGAGCCGGCCCAGATGGCGGGGGACAGGCAGTTGCTGTCGCAGATGCTGATCAACCTGCTGGAAAATGCCGTGCGCCATACACCTGTCGGGGCGGATGTGCGGGTCTCACTGGAGCGGGGGCAGGCCGGCATCAGGCTGGCGATCGCCGATAATGGCCCTGGCATAGCGGCGGATCAGCGTGCGCTGGCGATGCGGCGTTTCGGCCGGACCGATGTGAGCCGGCATCATAAGGGGCATGGGCTGGGCCTGCCGCTGGCCGATGCGATTGTACGGCTGCATCGGGGGACTTTGACTCTCGAAGATGCAGGGCCGGGCCTGCGCATCGTCATGACATTCCCCATATAAAAACCGGCGTGGCGGATGTCCGCCACGCCGGTCCAGGCCAAGAACCTGCTGTTGAAGGATCAGAACTTTAAGCTGGCTTCCACGCCGTAAGTGCGCGGCGCGTTGAAGTTGCCATAATCGCCCAGCACGTTGGAAATGCTGCCATTGCTCACGCTGCTGGTCGGGGCAGCCGGCAGGCTGTTCGACGGGTCGCGACGGAACACATATTGTTCGTTGAACAGGTTGCGGCCCCACAGGCTGAGCGTCAGGTTGCGGCCATTGCCGGTGCCGATATCCGCCAGCGAGATGCGACCGTTGAAGATCAGCGAGCTGTCATTTTTCGTGGCGAACTGGTCGAAGGCCTGGGTAGCCTGCGAATAGTTACCGTCGAAGTGGAACTTCAGCTTCGTGTCGCCGCCGCCGACCGGCACGGCATAGTCGATCGACCCGCTCGCGGCGTTGCGCGGCGTGAACACGATGTAGAAATTCTGGTAAACGCTGGTCGACGCCCCGGTCGTATCCGTCGCGGTGATCAGCACCGGCGGGATCTTCGTATAGGTGTAGGCGTAGGAGGCGTTCAGCGTCAGTCCTTCGACCGGGTTCAGCGTCAGGTCCGCCTCGATCCCGCGGATCTTGGTGGTGCCGGGCGCATTGATCGTGACGAGGTTGTTGAAGCTGCTGGTGCCGACGAACTGGATGGAACTGATGTCCACCTGGCTGTCCTTGCGGTCCATGATGTAGGCGGCCAGATTGAAGCGGTCGCGGTTGTTCCAGAAATCCGACTTCAGGCCGACTTCGTAGGACTTCACATCTTCAGGGTCGAAGGCCTGATAGTTGGACGTGCGCGAGCTGGCGCCGCCGGCGCGATAGCCGGTGGCATATTTCGCATAGACGTGCAGGTCGTCGCTGACGTCATAGGCGACGGTGGCCATCGGGTTGAAGCGGTTCCAGCTGGCATCGAGCGGCTGGTAGCCGACGCTGGCGGCAGGCGGGTTGGTGTCGTAATTCACATTGCGCGAATAATGCAGCACGCCCTTCTTCTTGTCGTGCGTGTAACGGCCGCCCACGGTGATGTGCAGCGCGTCGGTGGCGTTCCAGGTCAGCTGGCCATAAGCGGCATAGCTTTTCGACCAGACTTCCGAAGCGCGGTCGATCGAGCAGCCATTGACCGCCGAGCCGACGAAGGCCGGGGTGGAGGCGGTGCAGAAGGGGATGGTGACATAATTATAGCCGGTGATCGCGCCAGCCGCGTTGCGAATGGCGACCGCGCCCATCGAGCTGGGCGTCGCTGCGTCATCGCTGACATGTTCGTTGAAGTAGAACAGGCCCGCGACATAATCGATATTGCCGATGGTGCCGACAGCCTGAAGTTCCTGGCTGAACTGGCGCTGGCG